>NZ_JBJURL010000207.1:0-586 GCF_046097905.1 Pseudarthrobacter sp. NKDBFgelt
TCGGCGAGGAAGCGTTCCAGGATGCCGCGGTCGATGCAGTCCGGGCCGTCGGAGTGGGGGATGGTGCGGGCGAGGAACGCGGCGAATCGGTTCAGGGCGAGGATGTCGACGCGCCCTTGGATGATTTCCCTGCCGCTGGTCAGCCGCCATCGGATGAAGCGTTTTGCCAGGGGGCGCAGCCACGGTTGCGGGATCTTGTCGAAGCGGAGGGTGCCGCGGGTGTCGGTGTAGCCGAGGCGGTGCAGGGCCCAGGCGTCGCGGGAATACTCTGACTCCCAGCCGGTGCCGGCGACGAGGTCTTCGAGCCGGGTGTAGGCAAAGCGCAGGAACGCAAGTTGCCCGTTGTGGCGGTGACTGCGGCCCACCCGGCCGGCGATATAGAACGCTGCCCACTGGTCAAGATTCCAGTCCAGCAGCGAGGTGACGCCGCTGTCGGAGACGAGCCGGATCACGGGCGTCACAACGGAGGAGCGGGTACTGGCCCGGCGTTCATCGTGGCGGCATTGCATGGCGTGCTGGAGCTCAAGCCGCAGCTGGGGACGATCTGCCAGGCATCGGAAATCGAACCGGTCCAGGCCCACGCTTT
>NZ_JBJURL010000030.1:0-47037 GCF_046097905.1 Pseudarthrobacter sp. NKDBFgelt
GGCCACGGGCTGCCCGGTGTCGGGCAGCGTGCGGGCCGCCCACGCGCCAACGTCCTCCTCGCTGACGGGGTCGTTCTGCAGGGGGTCGCGGGTGAATACCGGCCCGGGAAGACGCGTCCCTTCCGCCTCGACGGGCCCTGGCAGGTTCCGCCCGTCGTCGTACGTATATTCACACCCGCCCAGCACCATGCCGGCGGCCATGGCAGCAATGACGACGGCGGCGGCCGGCTTCCGCGCAGGCCGCACCCGTGCGTCCCCATCGGGGGCCGTGGGGACGGTGGATGGCGCGGAGGCTGTCCGCACACTGGGCATAGTCCGACTGTATGCCCGCAGGCGACGGCGGGCCAGAGCACGGAGGGCGGTTATTCCGCGGGCGCCAGCCGGTAGGCGTAAATGAGGGGTGCGTCCACGCTGTATGTGCTGATGTCCAGTGTGCCGGCGTCCGGCAGGGTGATTTTTGTCATTTCCCGGCTTCCGTTGCAGGCTGCTCCGGCGTCCGCCAGCTTCTTCCCGTCCAGCGATACGGCGAAGAAGGCCTTCCCGCCACCCTCGCACGTGGCGGTGAGGGTGTAGCGCCCCGCCGGGACATCAACGGCTTCCCTGATGATGCGGTCCGGGTTGAGGATTTTACCGGCGTCCTCAAGGACCGCTCCCGGAACCGGGGGCAGCGCGGTGGCCTGCCACTGCGGAACGTCCGCGTTCTCGATGGAAACAACGGGGGAGCACCCGGCCAGGACAAGGGCCGCCGCACCCGCGGACACGGCGGACCACGGCATCAGGCGGGCGCTCCGCGCGGGCCGGAACCGGGCGCGCGGAGGGACGGAAAGACGCGAAGGCATGCCTCAACGCTACCCGGTGCGGGCGGCCCCGGGCTCCGGCGCCCGCCGGACTAAACTTGGGCAGTGCCTAAATCCCCATACGAGTTCACCGCCGGCAACACCCCGGACGCACCCCGCAGCGACCTCCCGGAACTGCTCACGGCCCTCGCCGCCGACCTGAGGCGCCTGGACTACACTCCCGACGGCGTCGCCCGGCTCCTGGGCGCCGCAGCCTCCGCTGCCCTGAACCGGGACCAGGTCATTCCGGCCCTGCTGGCAGTGGACCGGGCACTGCGCCAGGACGAAGGCAACGCGGCGCTCGCCGCCGTCGTCCGCCTGTGGCTCCTGGCCGAGCCCCAGGCGAAGGAAACGCTCGACGCCGCCCTTCCGGTCATCGGTGCCGACGGCCTCCTCACGCTGGGGCTTGTTGAGCCCGTTCCCGGCGCGGGTCTGTTGGCTGCCAAAGCTGACTTGCGGCCGTACGGGTGGGAGGGGAACGAAGGTCAGAGCGACAGCGGCAGCGGGGGTGCGGAGCTCTGGGTGGCCAGCGATCTGGCCGCGCACCAGCAGGCGGGGGTGCTGCGGCACGACCATGTGCTCGGCATCGGCCAGGCGTCCACCACCCTGGTGCAGACCACCGTCCGCCGCCATACGGAACGCGCCCTGGATCTCGGCACCGGATGCGGCATCCAGACCTTCCACCTGCTCCACCACTGCGAGCACGTCACGGCAACGGACATCTCCGAACGGGCGCTTGCGTTCACGCGCTTCAACATCCTGCTCAACGCCGCGGCCCTGTCCGTTGACCCGTCCCGGCTGGAGGACAGGGTGAGCCTGCGTCTGGGCTCACTCCTGGACCCCGTGGCAGGCGAGGAATTCGGGCTGGTGGTGTCCAACCCGCCGTTCGTGATCACACCACGAAGCGCAGGCGAGGACGCCGCGGACCAGTTCACCTACCGCGACGGCGGACTGCCGGGCGATGAAATTGTCTCCTCGCTCGTCAGGGCCCTGCCGTCCGTCCTCGCCCCTTCCGGAACAGCCCAGCTTTTAGGCAACTGGGAGGTCATGGCGGGAACGTCATGGCAGGAACGGCCGCAAAGCTGGGCTGGTTCGGGCGTTGATGCCTGGTTCATCCAGCGCGAGCAGGTGGGGCCGGAGCAGTACGCGGAAACGTGGCTGCAGGACGCCTCCGAGGGCCGGGACCGGCAGCACTACCGGGACGCCTACGCCGCCTACCTGGCGGACTTCGAATCGAGGAACGTGGAGGGCATCGGCTTCGGCATGGTCTGGCTCCGGCGGCCGGCGGCACCCGGGCAGGCAACGTTCACCCGGTTCGAGGAAATCACCTACCCCATCGAGCAGCCCATCGGCCCCCACCTGGGCGCCGCCGTCGAACGCATCGACTGGCTGGCCGCGCACCGCCTGGAGGACGCGCACCTGCTGGTGGCGGAGGACGTCACGGAGGAGCGCCACCAGCGCCCGGGGGCGGAGCACCCTGGCGTGATCCTGCTCCGGCAGGGCGCAGGCCTGCGCCGGACAAACCTGCTGAGTACCGAGCTGGCAGGCTTCGTGTCGGCCTGCGACGGTGACCTTTCCGCCGGGCAGATTGCCGGTGCTTTGGAGGCGCTGCTCGGCGGCGGGATGGTGGGGGCGGACGGGTTCGACGCCGGTTCCTTCCGGGGCGGGCTGCTCACCGATGTGGCCAACTTGGTGCGGGACGGCTTCCTGATCCCCGCCGCCGGATAAGGCACGGAGCAAGGCGCCGACGGCGCCCGGCAGAACCCCCTTCTTTTCCACATGGATGCGCACATTTCTGCAAAATATGGTGAACTAGGCCAGTATGGGCGCATCTGCCCGAGCAACCTTTTTCTGTAGGAGCACCGTGCCAAGCAAGGCCAAAACCGGCAAGAAACTCGTGATTGTGGAGTCTCCGGCCAAGAGCAAGACCATCGCCAAGTACCTCGGCGAGGGCTTCATCGTAGAGGCCTCCATCGGTCACATCCGGGACCTGCCGCAGCCGTCCGAACTCCCCGCCGAGCTGAAGAAAACGTCGGTGGGCAAGTTCGCCGTCGACATTGACCACGACTTCAAGCCCTACTACGTGGTGTCCGCGGACAAGAAGAAAAAGGTGACTGAGCTCAAGGCCGCGCTCAAGGACGCCGACGAACTCTATCTCGCAACCGATGGGGACCGCGAGGGCGAGGCCATCGCGTGGCACCTGCTGGAAGTGCTCAAGCCCAAGGTCCCGGTATACCGGATGACGTTCGGCGAAATCACCAAGGAAGCCATCCAGCGCGCCATGGGCAACCTGCGCGACGTGGACACAGCCTTGGTGGACGCCCAGGAGACCCGCCGCGTCCTGGACCGCCTGTACGGCTACGAAATTTCCCCGGTGCTGTGGCGCAAGGTGGCCCGCGGCCTGTCCGCCGGCCGCGTGCAGTCCGTGGTGACCCGCATGGTGGTGGACCGCGAACGCGAGCGGATGGCCTTCAAGGCCGCCTCCTACTGGGACCTCACGGGCCAGTTCGGCGCCGACGCCGGCTCCTTCAAAGCCAAGCTCGCCGCCGTGGACGGTGCCAAGGTTGCCAGCGGCCGGGACTTCAACGACGACGGCGTCCTGACGTCGAAGAACGTTGCCCACCTGAACGAGGAACTGGCTGCGTCCCTGGCGGCAGGGCTGCAGGACGCGTCGTTCACTGTCCGGTCCGTGGACACCAAGCCGTACACCCGGCGCCCGGCTGCGCCCTTCACCACGTCCACGCTGCAGCAGGAGGCGGGACGCAAGCTGCGCTTCTCCTCCAAGAGCACCATGCAGGTGGCCCAGCGGCTGTACGAAAACGGCTACATCACCTATATGCGTACGGACTCCTCCGCGCTGAGCGACGAAGCCCTCACCGCCGCGCGGCGCCAGGCGTCCGAGCTGTACGGCCCGGAGTACATCCCGCAATCACCGCGCGTGTACACCGGCAAGGCAGCCAACGCGCAGGAGGCGCACGAGGCCATCCGCCCAGCCGGCGACTCGTTCCGCACCCCGGCCCAGGTGGCCAAGCAGCTCTCGGGCGACGAATTCCGCCTGTACGAACTCATCTGGAAGCGCACCGTCGCGTCCCAGATGGCCGATGCGAAGGGCTCGACGGCGACCATCCGGCTGGGTGCCGTCGCTGCGGACGGCCGGGATGCCGAGTTCTCGGCCTCCGGCACCGTGATCACGTTCCCCGGCTTCCTCGCCGCCTACGAGGAAGGCAAGGACGAGACCCGCGGAGACGACGACTCCGACGACGCCCGCCGGCTGCCCAACGTGGCCAAGGGTGATGCCCTCAAGGCCTCCGAGATCCTGGCAGTGGGCCACGAAACCTCACCGCCGCCGCGCTACACCGAAGCGTCACTGACGGCTGAGCTGGAGAAGAGGGGCATCGGCCGCCCGTCCACCTACGCCTCCACCATCTCCACCATCCAGGACCGCGGATACGTCCGGAAACAGGGTTCTGCGCTGGTCCCCAGCTGGATCGCCTTCTCGGTGATCCGCCTGCTGGAGCAGCACTTCAGCGACTATGTTGACTACGAGTTCACCGCGGACATGGAAGGCGACCTGGACAAGATCGCCAACGGCCAGGCCGTGGGCGCCTCCTGGCTCCGCCACTTCTACTTCGGTGAAGACTCGGACCCGGGCCTGCTGAGCATCGTGAACAACCTGGGCGAGATCGACGCCCGCGAAATCAACTCCATCCCCATCACCGATGAGATCACGCTCCGGGTTGGCAAATTCGGCCCGTACCTGGAAAGCTCGGCCGCCACTGTTGACCCGAAGACCGGGGAGATTGTGGAGTCGCCCCGCGCCAACGTGCCCGAGGACCTGGCTCCGGACGAACTGACCGCTGCCAAGGCCATTGAGCTGATGGAAACCGCAGCCCCCGAGGAACGGGTGCTGGGCACCGATCCGCACACCGGGCACACGGTGGTTGCCAAGAACGGCCGCTACGGCGCCTACGTCACCGAGGTCATCCCGGAGATGACCGAGGAACAGATCGCCGCCCAGCCGGTGGAGTACTACAAGAACGGCAAGCCCAAGCCGCCGAAGAAGCCGGTCAAGGCCAAGCCCCGCACCGGCTCGCTGTTCAAGTCCATGACCGTGGAGTCGGTCACCCTGGACGAGGCGCTGCAGCTCATGAGCCTGCCCCGCGCCCTGGGCGAGGACGGCGAAGGCAACCTCATCACGGTGCAGAACGGCCGGTTTGGTCCTTACCTCAAGAAGGGGACCGACTCCCGGTCCATCGGCTCCGAGGAAGAGATCTTCACCATCACCCTGGACCAGGCGCTGGAGATCTACTCCCAGCCTAAGCAGCGCGGTGCCCGGGCCGCCGTCCCGCCACTGGCTGAGTTCGGCCCGGACCCGGTGTCGGAGAAGAACATCGTGGTGAAGGAAGGCCGCTTCGGCCCCTACATCACGGACGGGATCACCAACATCACCGTTCCGCGGGCAACCTCACTGGAGGAGCTGACCCGCGAACAGGCCGTGGAACTGCTGGCGGAGAAGCGTGCCAAGGGTCCGGTGAAGCGTACGTCCACCCGCAAGGCTCCGGCCAAGAAGAAGGCCACCGCGAAGAAGTAGCGGCTGTTACGGGGTTTGCATGGGGCACTGGATCGTGATCGGGTAGTGGGATGACTGAACAGCCAGCGCACACGGATCTCCAGCCCCTCAACGACCTCGAGGAAAAGCTCGCCAAGGGCGGGCAGCCTGACGCCAGCCCGGTAGACGTCATCCTGTCCTTCCTGAACAGTGAGGTCTACATCATCAGTTCGGACGGTATCGAGGGCGAGGACTCCCAGGTGGAGCCCCTGGTCCTGGGCAACGCCGACGGCGATCCCGTCCTCGCCGTCTTCTCGCACCCCAGCCGCGTGGACCAGCAGTACCTCGAAGCTGCTCCCAACGTGCTGGGAACCCAGGGCGCGGCCATCATCGCCAACATCGGCGACGAACTGGGAATGGTCATCAACCCGGGCGCAGCCTACGGTTTCGAGATCAACCCCGAAGGCGTGGCCAACATCAAGCGCGACTTCAAGCGGGCTGACGAGCAATAATGGCACCATGCGGCTAGGCGTCCTCGATATCGGGTCCAATACTGTCCATCTCCTCCTGGTGGATGCCCACCCCGGCGCGCGCCCGGTACCCTTCGCCTCGCACAAACGGCCGCTGTCCCTGGTCCAGTACCTGGAGCCGGACGGCAGCATCAACGACGCAGGCCAGCACGAGCTCACCGAGTTCGTCCTTGAAGCCTGGGAATTTGCGGCCAGGCACAAGGCCGAGGACCTCCTGGCCTTCTGTACGTCAGCCATCCGCGAGGCAACCAACGGCCCCGAGGTCCTGGCCCGCGTCAAGCACGAAACCACCGTCACCCTGCAGGAACTCACCGGCAGCGAAGAAGCATCCATGACCTTCTTCGCCGTCAGGCGCTGGCATGGGTGGGGCGCCGGTCCCATCCTGAACCTGGACATCGGCGGCGGCTCCTTTGAGATGGCCTTCGGCCAGGACGAGCTTCCGGAGGTGGCCACTTCCGTTCCGCTGGGTGCCAGCCGGCTCACGCGGGACTGGCTGTCCGAAGATCCGCCGTCGGCCAAAAGCGTCAAGGAGCTGCGGCGGTACATCCGGGCTACCCTCAAGCCTGCGGTCCGGGAGTTCGACGGGCTGGGCCGGGCCAACGTGGTGGCGGGAACGTCAAAGACCTTCCGTTCCCTGGCGCGGATCGCCGGGGCCGCCCCCAGCGCGGCCGGCCCCTACGTCAAGCGCGAGCTGCAGGCCTCGGACCTGGGGGTCTGGGCGCAGCGCATCTCGGCCATGAAGGTCGAGGACCGGTTGCACCTGCCGGGCGTCTCGGAAGCCCGCGCCCACCAGCTGCTGGCCGGAGCGCTCGTGGCGGAGGCAGCTCTGGAACTCTTCAAATTCAAGAAGCTGAGAATCTGCCCGTGGGCCTTGCGCGAAGGCCTGATCCTTCGCCGGCTGGACCAGCTGGTATTTTCCGGGCCGCTGGAGCTGGCCCCCCACCTGGCGCCGCCGCAGGCTGTCGAAGCCGCAGTCTAAAAACCCCTTAAAGCGGAAATACCGGCGCCGGCAACAGGAAAATGGGGGAAAACCTGTTGCCAAACGCCGGTATCCTGGCAGGGATCCCCATCCCTGCCGCATCACTCGCACCCTCAATGAGGTAATAACTACGTTAGGGCGCCAAGTTGTGAGGCACCTGCACCCAACATGGGAGCCACCTGTGAATGGATTTCGGGGAGTTCCCACCATTTTCGTGTCCGTCCCGGGTCATGGTTTTCTGCGCCTGCCCGGCCGAACTGTAATGATGGAGCCATGAGCAACCGAATCGCATTCCTTGGCTGTGGATCCATGAACGAAGCAATTCTGAGTGGCCTGCTGGAATCCGGAACGGATCCGGCGGACGTCGTCGCTACCGTCCGGAGGGCAGAGCGCGCCGCCGAGCTGGCAGAACGGCACCACGGGGTGACCGCAATCGCGGGGGAAGAGGAGCCGGACAACAACAAGCAGGCAACCAAGGGATCCGGCGTCGTGATCCTTGGCGTCAAGCCTGTTGGCATTACGGAACTTGCACGGGAGATCAGCAGCTCGCTCGCGCCCACCACGGTGGTGGTCAGCGTGGCCGCGGCGGTATCCATTGCGCAGCTTGAGGCGGCACTGCCGGCTGGGCAGCCGGTCATCCGGTCCATGCCCAATACACCGGCCAAGCTGGGCCGCGGCGTGGTGTCGGTCTCGCCGGGCACCAACTGCACCGCGGGCCAGCTCCAGAGGGTCAAGGACGTCCTGCACGGCGCGGGAACGGTGGTGGAGGTCCCCGAGGAACAGGTGGACGCGCTGTCGGCGATCAGCGGCTCCGGACCGGCCTACGCCTTTTACCTGGCTGAAGCGATGGCCGCAGCAGGCCGTGAGCTTGGCCTGGACCCGGATCTGTCGCTTCTCCTCGCCCGGGAAACAGTGGCCGGAGCCGGCTTTATGCTGGCCGAACCCGGCGCCGATCCGAGCGCACTGCGCAAAGCCGTAACCAGCCCGAACGGCACCACCGAGAGGGCCATCGCCACGTTCGACGAGCGCGGCCTGCCCGCCATTATTGCCGCCGGCGCCCGCGCCGCCGCGGAGCGGGCAGCCGAGATCACCAGGCAGCTCGGCTGACTCACGGAGTTTTTGTCCAGATATGCGGACTTAACCATCGTTCAAGCCTGCATATCTGGACAAAAACTCGGAAACTAGGGCCGGGCTGCAAACCGTTCCAGCAGGTCCACGTGGCCGGACACGATCAGCATGTCCCGGGAGGAAACCTTGGTCTCCGGGCGGGCGTAGGTGAAGTCCTCACCCGGCGACTTCACGCCGACGATCGTCACGCCGTACTTGGACCGGACCTTGGACTCGTCCAGCGTGAATCCCACCGTTTCGCGCGGGGGATACATCTTCACAATGGCGAAGTCGTCGTCGAACTCGATGAAGTCCAGCATCCGGCCGGAGACCAGGTGCGCGGCCCGGACACCGGCGTCGGCCTCCGGGTAGATCACGTGGTTGGCTCCGATGCGGGTGAGGATTTTGCCGTGGGAGGGCGTAATGGCCTTGACCCAGAGGTGCTCGATGCCAAGGTCCACGAGGTTGACTGTGATCAGCACCGAGGATTCGATGGACGTGCCCACCCCCACCACGGCCGAGCTGAACTCCTGGGCGCCCAGCTGGCGGAGTGCGTCGATGTTGGTGGCGTCGGCCTCCACCACGTGGGTCAGGGTAGCGGCCCACTTTTGGACGAGGCTCCGGTCGCGCTCGATGGCCAGTACTTCGCGGCCCTGCTTCACCAGTTGTTCGGCCGTTGCCGATCCGAACCGGCCAAGCCCAACGACCAGGACTGGCGCGTTGTGTGCTGGGCGCCGCGGGGCATCTGGGGAACTAGCCAATGATGGGCCTCTCTTCCGGGTAGTGATACAGCTGCCTGCGTTGCCGCAGGGCGAGGGCGGCGGCGAGGGTTACTGTACCAACACGCCCCATGAACATCAGGGCAGTCAGGACGTATGCTCCTGCCGGCGGCACCTCGGCGCTGAGGTTCGTACTTAGACCGCAGGTAGCAAAAGCGGAAATCGCTTCGAACAGCACGCGGTCAAGGGGCGCCCCGCTGATGTTCAGCAGGAGGAACGAGCCTACCGAGACCAGGGTGGCGCCGGCTACGATCACCGAAATTGCCACCCGCATGGCACCCTGCGGGATCGTACGGCCGTGGACCTTCACATCGGCATCGCCCCGGGCCTCCGCCACGATTGCCAGGAACATGATGGCGATGGTTGTCACTTTGATGCCGCCGGCCGTCGACGCGGAGCCTCCGCCGGCAAACATCAGGGCGTCGGTCAGCAACATGGTGGTGGATTCCATCTGGTTCTGATCCACGAGGTTGAAGCCGCCGGAACGGATCTGGACGGAAGCGAAGACCGAGTGCAGGACCTTGTCACCGATGCCCATGGTGCCGATGGTGCGCTGGTTGTCCCATTCCATCAGCGCCCAAAGGACGCTGCCCGCCGCGAAGAGGATCAGGGACACTTCGATTGTCAGCTTGGTGTGCAGGTTCCACTTTTTCCAGTTGAGCCCGTTCTGGAGCAGGACCATAACAACCGGAAACCCCAGGCTGCCAAGGAACACACCAGACATGATGGGAATTAGAATCCACAGGTCGCTCGCGAATGGAACGATTCCGTCCGCGTGCGCAGTAAAGCCTGCGTTGTTGAACGAGGATATCGCGTAGAAAAAGCCGTGCCAGACAGCGCCCCAGAAGCTCTCACCGAGTACCAGGAACCGGGGGATGAGGACAAGCGCCAGGACGGCCTCGATCACCACCGATGTGGTGATGACGATCCGCAGGAGTGTTCCCACTTCGCCCAGCCGCCCGGCGTTGTTCATGGACTCTGCCGCAATGATCTTTCCGCGGACGCCCAGCCGCTTGCTCACCATCAGCGCCAGCAGTGACGCGAGTGTCAGGGTGCCAAGGCCTCCAATGAAGATCGCGATGAGGATAACCAGCTGGCCGAAGAAGGACCAATGAACGGCAGTGGTAACCACCGTGAGGCCCGTAACGCAGACGGCGGACACCGCTGTGAACATGGCCTGGTGGAGGGGAGTGACGTTACCGTCCGCTGATGAGGCCGGCAGCGAGAGGAGAAACGTGAAGAGCAGGCAGACGGCGGCGAACACCGTCAGGGCAAGCCGGGCCGGCGAGGTATTCGCAATGTCGTCGACGAAGTCCCGCAGCCGCGTAAGGATCCAGAGGCCTTCCCGCTCCTGCCCTGCGGGATGCCAGTTGGCCGGGGTACGGGGCCTCGACTGGCTTTGCGTCATGTGTGGCTTTTCCTCGGTAGAAACTGCTTCCCCCAGTAGTAAACCACTAATGCATGCGTCATGACTGGGCAGGAGGGGTGCCGCGCTCAGGTAGCCTGTGATTGATGACATACCTGCCGGGCCTCACCTTGCCCGCGCCCCCAACGGTGGTGGCGTGGAGTTCTGACATGACCGCCTACAATTTCGGCCCGGGCCACCCCATGGCGCCGGAGCGCATGGACCTGACAGCCCGGTTGGCGGCCACCCTTGGGTTGTTTGACCTGGAGCATGTTGCGGTGGAGGCGCCGGGAGTGGCGGACGACGCCGACCTTGAGTCCGTGCATTCCCCCGAGTTTGTAGCGGCGGTAAAAAAGGTCAGCGCACATCCCGGCCAGCCTGACGAGGCCCGTGGCCTGGGCACCGAGGACGACCCCGCTTTTGCCGGAATGCACGAGGCAGCGGCCCGCCTGGCCGGAGCTTCGCTGCTGTCCGCCTCCCGGATCCTGGACGGTTCAGCCCTGCGCGCCATCAATTTCGGCGGGGGCATGCACCACGCCTCCCGCGAGCGGGCCAGCGGGTTCTGCATTTATAACGACGCTGCACTTGCCGTTCAGAAGCTGCTCGACGGCGGCATCCGCAGGGTGGCGTATATCGACGTCGATGCGCACCACGGGGACGGAACGGAAAGTATTTTCTGGGACGACCCCCGCGTCCTCACGGTTTCGCTGCACGAGAGCGGGCTGACGCTGTTCCCGGGCACCGGGTTCGCGAACGAGATCGGCGGTCCGCAGGCGGAGGGGACGGCCGTGAACGTCGCACTGCCCTCGGGAACGGGGGACGCCGGCTGGCTGCGCGCCTTCTATGCCGTGGTCCCGCAGCTGGTGGCCGCCTTCCAGCCGGAGGTGATTGTCAGCCAGCACGGCTGCGACTCCCACCGCCTGGATCCCCTCACGCACCTCAACCTCAGCGTTGACGGGCAGCGGGAGGCCGCTTCCGCCGTCGGGAACCTTGCAGCCCGTCACTGCGACAACCGCTGGATCGCCACGGGAGGCGGCGGCTACAACGTCCTCCAGGTGGTCCCGCGGTCCTGGAGCCACCTGATTGCCATCGCGGCCGGACGGCCCGTGCCGCTGCGCACGCCGGTCCCGCAGGACTGGCGTGACTACGTCCAGGAGAAGTTCGGATCCTCCGCGCCGGAGCTGATGAGTGACGATGTGGAGCTCTGGTGGCGGTCGTGGGAGGTCGGATTCGATCCCAATGACGCCGTGGACCGGACGGTGATGGCAACCCGGAAATCCGTGTTCCCGCTCCACGGACTCGACCCCTGGTTCGACTGACGCGTTGCCTTCAGGTGTTCCGCTTCTCCGTCTGGAACACCACGCCCGCCGCGCCGATGAGCCATCCCAGCAGCGATAACGCGAAGGCCCCGATCAGGTCCGTGGACGCGGTTCCCTTGGCGAGCCAGAGCAGCAGGACGGCCAGGCCCACGGCGAGGTAAACGATGATGGCTGCGACGATCCTCCCCGACAGCCTGGCGGTGACGTCCGACGGGTTGACCGCAGTGGAGCTTCCCGGCGCCCCGGGCCCTGATGTCCGGCGGGCATCCTGTTCAGACTCGTCACGGCGGACCTCGGCGATGGTAAAACCCAGCGCAGATGCCGTAAGGGAACTCAAGGATGTGGCCAGGACGCCGGCCGCGGTGACCAGGGCTCCATTGAGGGGCGGCGCCACAGTCCTGCCGTCAGGCACCCAGAACCCCACACGCAGCAGCACGGAGCCCCACACGGCGACGAAGAGGCCCAGGAAAACGAACGCGATGATGTTGAACAGTTGCTGGCGGAGGACATCCATGCCACCCACTCCTCAGGTCACTCTGGCTGCTGACCGGGAACCCGGGGCAACCCTGGAACCGTTCTAGCACCGCGGAAGAACCTGGACAATGGCGTTCGGATACGGGCCGAAATAGTTGATGCCTTTCGGCGTATATGTCGCTAGGGTTGAGGCATGGTGACAGACGACGTATTTGCCGTCATAGCGGAATCGACCCGGCGTGACATTTTGGTTTCCCTCCGCTCCGGAGACAAGGCCGTGGGCGAACTGGTGGAGGAACTGGCGGCGAGCCAGCCCACCATTTCCAAGCACCTCAAAGTCCTTCGCGAAGCCCAGCTAGTGAGTATGAGGGCTCAGGGCCAGAAGCGCTACTACGCACTCAACCGCAAACCGCTGGAGGGCATCGCCACCTGGCTTGAAACCCTCGACGTCGGCGCGGCGGCGCCAGCGGAAGCAGCCGGCCGGGCGCCCGTGCACGCCGCTGCTGCTGAAAGCAGCCAGGAACAGGCTTCCCCCACCACCACCGAGGAGGCACCCGCGCACCAGAAGGCCGCCACTGCCGGCGCTGTGGCGGCCGAGGCTGTGTCCGCCGGTGTCCTGGCGCGCGACGGCGCCGAGCTGAGTCCCGCCGTCGTCATTCCCGGCGGAACCACGGCGCCCCTGAGCGATGACAGCGTGCCCCAGCAGATCGGCAGGACCGTGGGGCGTGCCGCCACCAAGGCCGCCGACCTCCTGGCGAACCTCCCCACCCTGCCGAAGTTCGGCCGCAAAAGTAAGTAGCAGCAAGTGTCGTTCTGAGCGCTCAAAACGACACTTACTGCTACCTGGTTGGGGGTCTATTTGTTGAGCAGGCGCACGTGCTCCGGGGTCAGTTCGGAGATGCTGCTGACGCCCAGCAGGGCCATGGTGCGGGCCATGTCCTTCTCGAGGATCTGCAGCGTGCGGTCAACGCCTGCCCGGCCCCCGGCCATCAGGCCGTACAGGTAGGCGCGGCCGATCAGCGTGAAGTCGGCACCCAGCGCGAGGGCAGCCACGATGTCCGCGCCGCTCATGATGCCGGTGTCCAGCATAATCGCGGCGTCGCTGTTGTCTGCGGTGAAGGCCTGCTTGACCTCGGGGAGGAGGTGGAACGGGATGGGTGCCCGGTCCAGCTGGCGGCCGCCGTGGTTGGAGAGGACCACGCCGTCGGCGCCATGGTCGACGACGCGGCGGGCATCCTCGACGGTCTGGATGCCCTTGACCACCAGCTTGCCCTTCCAGGTTTCGCGCAGCCAGTCCAGGTCCTCGAAGGTCAGCGTGGGATCGAACATGGAGTTGATGAGGTCGGCCACGGTCCCGGTGTAGCGGGACAGCGACGCGAACGTGAGCGGCTCGTGCGTGAGGAAGTTGAACCACCAGGCGGGCCGGTAGGAGGCGTCCAGGACGGTTTTGACGGTCAGCGCGGGCGGGATGGTCATGCCGTTACGGACATCGCGGAGGCGGGCGCCGGCCACGGCGGTGTCCACGGTGACCATGAGGGTGTCGTTGCCGGCCTTGGCGGCCCGCTCAATCAGCTCCAGCGAGCGGTCGCGGTCCGTCCAGAGGTACAGCTGGAACCAGTTGCGGCCGTTCGGCGCTGCGGCCGCCACATCCTCGATGGACGCAGTGCCCATGGTGGAAAGGGTGTAGGGGATTCCGGCGGCTTCCGCGGCCTGGGATCCGGCGTACTCGCCTTCGGACTGCATCATCCGGGTGAAGCCGGTGGGGGCGATGCCCACGGGCAGCCGGGAGGGCTTGCCCAGGATCTCGGTGCTCAGGTCGATCTTTGACACGTTGCGCAGGATGCCGGGCCGGAACTCGATGTCCAGGAATGCCTCCCTTGCGCGGCGGAGGGTGATTTCCCCTTCGGCGGCGCCGTCGGTGTAGTCGAACGGTGCCTGCGGGGTGCGGCGCTTGGCGATGTCGCGGAGTTCCCAGATGGTGCTGGCCCGCTTGAGCCGGGCTTCCTTGCTGAACTCGGGCTTCTTGAACTGCATCAGCGGGGCCAGGTCCGAGTACTTGGGGATCCGGCGCTTCAGGGCTGCCGGCACGCCGGAAGCGGCGGGTGCGGGGGAGGGCTTGGGTTGTGCTGCCGCCGGGATGTCAGTGGCATCGGGTGCAGGCGTTGCCTCGGGATTGTTGGGCTGGATGGTGTGGGTCATGGCGTCCTCCATTGGGCCGGCAGGTCCGCATCCGGAACCGCCTGTGGTCTAACCACACTGTAGGCCATGTGGTTGGACCACATCAAGTACCATGGCCCTATGCGTACGCACCAGCTTGTTTTGTCGTGGATCGAAAACGAGCTTTCCGAGGGCCGGCTGACGGTCGGCGGCCGTCTTCCTGCCGAGCGCACGCTGGCCGAGCAGCTGAAGGTTTCACGCACGTCCGTACGGGAAGCGATCCGGATCCTCGAAGCCATGGGGGTGGTCCGGGCCGGGGTTGGCTCGGGCCCGGATGCCGGGACGGTGGTCATTTCGGATCCGACGGCGGCACTTGGCTCAGCACTGCGGCTGCACGTTGCCACGCAGCACCTTCCGGTGGCGGACATTGTTGAAACCCGGGTCCTCCTGGAGTCCTGGGCGGCATCAAAGGCAAGCCCGCAGGCCCCGGAGCTGGAGGCGGCCGGCAGACTGCTGGACGAGATGGCCGCTGAGGGATTGGACGTTGACGAATTCCTGGCGCTGGACGTCCGGTTCCACCTGGCCCTCGCGGATGCCGCGGGAAACGCCGTGGTCAGCGCAATGATGGGGTCGTTGCGCGAATCCATCCAGCGCTACGCCGCGCAGCTGACGTCCAACCTGCCGGATTGGGAGGCCACAGCCTCGCGGCTGAAGGCGGAGCACCGAGAGATCCTTGCCGCCATCAGGAATGACGCCGGCGACCACGCGGCACAGCTGGTGGCAGCGCACATCGAGGGGTATTACCGGGAAGCGGGGCTGGGCCTGTCCATCAGCTCCTGAACGAGGCTGGCGCTCAGCCGTGGACTGCCGTACGGGCAGCCTTTGCCGGACCGGTGCTGGCGCGTACCTCGAGCTTAGGCTGGTAGCGGCTGCCGGGAGCGTCGCTTTCCTCGTTGCGGATGAGGGCACGCAGCTGGTGCCAGGCCTGCTCGCCCAGCTCGGTAATGGGAACAGCCGCTGTGGTGAGCGTCGGCGTCGTGTACTTTGCGAAGGGAATGTCGTCGAAGCCGGTGACCGAGATGTCGCCGGGGACGTCCAGGCCACGTTCATGCAGCCCGCTCATCAGGCCCATCGCCACCAAATCGTTGAAGGCAAGGATCCCCGTGGCGCCGCTCTCCAGCACCGCATCCACCGCACCGTGGCCGGTATCGAAGTCTGAGCCGCCCTCCAGCATGGTGACCTCCACCTGCGGATGGGCCGCCTTGAAGGCCTCCAGGCCCTGGAGCCGGAGGTTGTTGGACGCGCTGCGCGGAGGACCTGCCAGGAAGGCGAGGCGGGTATGGCCCAGGTCCACCAGGTGTTCGGCGATATCCTGCACGCCCTGGCCATAGTCCACCACCAGGCTGGGGACGTTTGCAGCGGCCGTGGTGCGGTTGATGAGGACCAGCGGCCGGAGGGACGGCGCAATCTCCTCCAGTTCGGCGTCGCTCATGCGGGGCGCGCAGAGGACCAGTCCGTCGCACCGCCGGCGTGCCTCGCCCGCCAAGATGGTTTCCTCGCTGGAGACCTCAAAGGAATCGGCGATGAGCACGCGGTACCCGTCCTGGGCGGCGGCCCGGCTCAAGCCACGGAGGATGGCCTGGAAGGTGGGGTTGGCCAGGTCCGGAACCACAATGCCGATGGTGTCTGTCTTGCCCAGGGCCAGGCTTCGGCCTACGGGGTTGGGCTGGTACTTCAGTTCGACCGCGGCCGCCCGGACCCGGGCAGCGATCTCGGGGTCCACCGTGAAGTTGCCATTCATGACGCGCGAAACCGTCGCGTGGGAGACGCCCGCCTTCACGGCAACATCCGCGATACCGATCCTGCCCGATGCCGATTTCCTGACCATGCGTGGTCCCTTCCTTCGCGCCGCGGCCGGCAGGTGGCGGCGCCGTTCCATTGCAGGGCAGGATCCGAACCGACTGGCGGCGTACTCGTCAAAGCATGTAGTGAGTGACAGCATATAACGGGACGGGAAAGCGATTTCTCTTCTTTTCCCACTTTTTCCCGCCAAATTTCCCATTCTTTCCCGGACTTGAACCCGGATCTGGCAGAAAACGCTTTCTTGCAACCCTGCCAATGCTTGACGGATGAGCGATCGGATTGATACAACTCATATAGCAGCCTGAGAAAACGCTTTCTGAGGCAAGGTACAAAGAAGCACCACATCGTCACTGAACAGCGGCCCATCCGGCCGGATCTTGCGTCTTCGAAAGGGACCCTTCATGGTCAACACAGCCGAGTCGACTTCCGCCCCAGAGGCCCGGTCCGAACCAGCGGACGGCACCCAAGCTGCTGCCGCCGCCGGTGCACCCGCCCGCCATGGCGGCAAAGCCCGCATTGCGCTGATCGGCACCGGCGGGCGCTCCGAGATGTACATCCGTGCCATTTTCGGCAAGCACGCGGACACCGCCGAGCTGGTGGCCTTCTCGGACGTGAACCCCGGCCGTGTGGAGTTCTACCAGAAGCTCATCCAGGAACTGGGTGCGCCGGGTCCGGTCGCGTCGTTCGATCCCGCCGACCTCACCGCCTTCATCCAGGCCAACTCCATCGACCGCGTCGTGGTGACCACCCCTGACTACACCCATGCGGACTACATCGTGGAGGCACTGCGCGCAGGCGCCGACGTCGTCGTCGAAAAGCCCCTCACCATCGACGCCGAAGGCTGCCGCCGCATCACCCAGGCCGTGCACGAGACCGGCCGCAACGTGGTGGTCACCTTCAACTACCGCTATTCGCCGCGCAACAGCGCCCTCAAGGAAATCATCCAGAGCGGCGTGATCGGCAAGGTCACGTCCATCGATTTCAGCTGGGTCCTGGACACCGTCCACGGCGCCGACTACTTCCGCCGCTGGCACCGGGAAAAGAAGAACTCCGGGGGCCTGCTGATCCACAAGGCCTCGCACCACTTCGACCTGGTCAACTGGTGGATCGACGACGTTCCCGAGCGCGTCTTCGCCTCCGGCGGCCTGAAGTTCTACGGCGACAAAAACGCCGCCGAGCGCGGCCTGGGTCCCCGCCCCGAGCGCGGCACGCCCAGCGCCGATGCCCCCGCCGGCGCGGAGAAGGACCCCTTCACCCTTGACCTGCGGGAGGACGAGCGCCTCAAAGCCCTCTTCCTGGACAACGAGCACTACGACGGATACCGCCGCGATCAGGACGTCTTCACCGGCGGCATCACTATCGAGGACACCCTCGCGCTCGTGGTGGAATACCAGGGCGGGCCCCGCCTCAGCTACTCGCTGAACGCCCACAGCCCCTGGGAGGGCTACCGGGTAGCGGTCAATGGCACCGAAGGCCGCGCCGAGCTCGAAGTGGTGGAACGCGCCGCCGTCACGTCCAGCACGGACAAGAAGACCGTGGTGGACCCCAGCGCCACCCCCATCGAAGAGGATGACGCCATCCGCCGCAACGGCGAACGCCTGGTGGTTCAGCGCCACTGGGAAGCCGCCTACGAGGTGCCGATCGTCAACGGCGAAGGCGGCCACGGCGGCGGTGACGAGCTCCTGCTTTCGGACCTCTTCAACGGTCCGGGCGAGGACCCGCTGGGACGCCCCTCGGGCTACCTGGACGGGCTGCGCTCCGTCTCCGTCGGCATCGCCGGCAACCGCTCCCTCGAGTCCTCCCTGCCCGTACGCATCGAGGACCTGGACCTCGGCGTCGACCTCCGCCGCGGCAACTGAATCCTGCCCGGGAACCAACCGAAGGAATAACCATGAGCAGGATCTTTGTCACGGGCGGCGCCGGCCGCCTGGGCCGCAGTGTTGTGGCGGGGCTCGCCGCAAAGGGCCATCACGTCATCTCGGTGGACCGCGACGCCGTTCCGGCGGACCAGCTGCCCGCCGGCGTCGTGCAGGAAACGGCCGACCTCCTGGCCCCGGGCGAGGCGCTGCGCCTGCTCCGGGACACCACGCCCGACGCCGTCATCCACCTTGCCGCCATAGCCGTACCGTTCAGCGCGCCCGAGGACGTCATCTTCGCCACGAACACGCGGCTCGCGTTCGCCGTGATCAGCGCGGCCACCGAAGTGGGCGTGCAGAAGATTGTCACGGCCAGCAGTCCCACCGTGCTGGGATACGGTTCGCCGGCGGGCTGGCTGCCGCCGTCGTTCCCGCTGGATGAGCGGACGCCGCCGCGGCCGTGGAACGCCTACGCGCTGTCCAAACTCATCGCGGAGCAGACCGTCCAGACCTTCGCTGCAGCACAGGGCGAGAAGATCCGTTACGCGGCGTTCCGCCCCTGCTATGTGATCTCGCCGGAGGAATGGGAGGGCGCACCGACGCAGCAGGGCCACACCCTTGCTGAGCGGCTGGCCGATCCCGCTCTGTCCGCGCCCGCGCTGTTCAACTACGTGGATGCCCGGGACGTGGCGGACTTCCTGGACCTGCTGCTGGAGAAGATGCCGTCCATCCCCAACGGGGAAACCTTCTTTGTAGGAGCCGCGGACGCCCTTGCCACAGCACCGCTGGCCGAACTGATGCCGAAATTCCTGCCCGGAAGCGAAGCCCTCAGCGCGGGTCTCACCGGAACCAGCCCGGCCTTCTCCATCGCCAAAGCCCAGGAACTCCTGGGCTGGCACCCCACGCGCAGCTGGCGCACCGAACTCAAGTCCAACACCCCACTCAACGACGAGAGCTCCGCGCTGGTCAGCGCCGGCAGTGGAGCCAAGGAGACACCATGAAATTCGACGGCGTACTGTTCTTCCCCGTCACCCCGTTCACGCTCGAAGGCACTGTTGACGTTGAGCTGCTGAAGGAACACATCAGCTCCCGGCTTCCGTTCGGGCCCGGCGGCGTGTTCCCCGCCTGCGGCACCGGCGAATTCCACGCCCTCAGCATCGAGGAGGTCCGCACCGTGGTGACGGCCGCCGTCGAGGTCGTTGCCGGACAGGTCCCGGTAGTCGCCGGCGCCGGAGGGCCGCTGGGCCATGCGATTGCCGCCGCCCGCGCCGCGGAAGAAGCAGGCGCCGACGCCCTCCTGGTGCTCCCGCCGTATTTGGTCACCGGCCCCACCGACGGGCTTGTGGCCTACATCGAGGCCGTGGCCAATGCCAGCAGCCTGCCGGTGATTGTCTACCACCGCGGCAACGCAAAGTTCACCGCCGCTTCGATGGCCCGGCTGGCTGGCAATCCCAAGGTCGTCGGCTTCAAGGACGGGCTGGGAGACGTTGGCCTGGCCCAGGAAATCGTCTCTGCGGTGCGTGCCACCGGACGCCAGGACTTCGCCCTCTTCAACGGCCTGCTGACCGCCGAACTGACCCAGGGCGCCTACCGCGGACTGGGCATCCCGTTGTACTCTTCCGCGGCATTCGCCATGGCCCCGGAGATCGCCAAGGCCTATTACGACGCCTACGAAGCCGGCGATGAGGACCGCCGCAACGCCCTGTTGGAAGGCTTCTACGCACCGCTGGTACGCCTTCGCGACCAGACGCCCGGTTTCGGTGTTTCGCTGATCAAGGCAGGCCTGCGGCTGGGCGGACTTCCCGTCGGCTCCGTGCGCCCGCCGCTGGTGGATCCCACCGAGGAGCAGTTGGTGCAGCTGAAGGCCATCCTCGCCAAGGGCTACGAGCTGGCTGGCCGCTGATGAGCGCCCCCGCGGCTGTTGCCGTCCGCACGGAGCTGCGCATCACGGGCCTCACCACCCGGCTCATCACGGTTCCGCTGCGCCGCAGCTGGGGCGTGGAGGCACCTGAAAACCACGTGATCGTCACAGAGATCCATACGGACGACGGCGGTGCGGGGCACGGTTTCTCCTGGACCCCCACCATTGGTCCGCAGGCGGTCAAGGCCCTGCTGGACTACGACATCGCCCCTTTCGTCACCGGGCTGCCCGCCCACCCGGAGACGGTGTGGGATGCGCTGTGGAAGCGGCTGCATGAGGCCGGCGGCGGGGGACTGACCACCATCGCCATGGCCGGCGTGGACCTGGCCCTGTGGGACCTCCAGGCATCGCGGGCCCAGACCTCCGTGACCGGACTCTTGGGGCAGCGCCAGGAATCCGCGGAGGTTTACGGCTCCGGGGTGAACCTGCACTACTCGCTCGAAGAACTGGTGGCGCAGACTGAGCGCTGGGTTGCCGCCGGGCATCAGGCGGTCAAGATCAAGGTGGGCAAGCCGGACATCCGGGAGGACGCCGAACGGGTTGCCGCTGTCCGGTCCGTGTTGGGGCCGGACCGGAAGCTGATGATCGACGCCAACCAGCGCTGGGACCTCCCCACCACCCTCAAAGCCCTGGACGTGCTGGCCGGCTTCGGGCTGGAGTGGCTTGAGGAACCCATCCGGGCTGACGACCTCTGGGCCTACCGCAGGCTCCGGAAGCACTCGCCCGTGCCGATCGCCCTCGGCGAAAACCTGCACACCATCTACCGCTTCCGCGATTTCATAGAGGCGGAAGCAGTGGACATCATCCAGCCGAACATCATCCGGGTGGGCGGCATCACCCCCTTTAGGCGCATCGTTGAACTTGCCCGGACCAACAGCATCAAGGTCATGCCGCACCTGCTGCCGGAGCTGTCCGGCCAGCTGGCGCTGACGCTTGCGGAGCCCACCCTGGTGGAAGACGTGGAGGAGGCATCCTTTGAGCAGCTGGGGATCCTGGCAGGACCTTCGCCGGTACGGTTCAGCAACAGCCGGGTGACCCTCACCAACCAGCCCGGACTCGGCTTCCGCTTCGCCGACGCGCGCTAGAGCAGGGCCACCCAGACCTGATGACTCCTGACACGATGAATCCAGACCCACAGAACAGGTACCCCAAGTGACAACTGCGACCCTTTCCCTGTCCGAGCTCACGGCTGCCGCCACCCAGGCCGCCAAAATTTCTGCAGCTTCATCGGATGCTGACCGCGCGGCCTGGCTCACGGCCGTGGCGGACGCCCTGGACGCGAACGCCGCCGAACTGGTGGAGATTGCCGATTCCGAGACCAGCCTTGGCGCAGCCCGCCTCACTGGCGAAGTGGCCCGGACAACCGGCCAGCTGCGCCTGTTCGCGCGCGTCATCACCGAGGGCTCCTACCTGGAAGCCGTGATCGACCACGCGGACCCCGCCTCCACGCCGCCCAAGCCGGACCTCCGGCGCATCCTGCGGCCCATCGGACCGGTTGCGGTCTTCTCCGCCTCCAACTTCCCGTTCGCTTTCTCCGTGGCCGGCGGCGACACTGCCTCGGCGCTGGCCGTGGGCTGCTCCGTCATTGTCAAAGCCCACTCGGGCCACCTCCGCCTTTCTGAGCGGACGGCGGAAATCGTCACCGAAGCACTCCGCGCAGCCGGTGCTCCGGAAGGCCTGTTCGCCCTGGTGAGCGGCCGCGAGGTGGGAACCGCGCTGGTCCAGGATCCGGCCATCAAGGCGGTGGGCTTCACCGGGTCCATCCCCGGCGGCCGCGCCCTCTTTGACCTTGCGACGTCCCGTCCGGACCCCATCCCGTTCTACGGCGAACTGGGCAGCCTGAACCCGGTGGTGGTGACCGGGGCCGCCCTGGCAGAGCGTGCCGGGCAGCTCGCGGAAGGCCTGGCGGGATCCTTCACCCTGGGCGCCGGACAGTTCTGCACCAAGCCCGGACTCGTCTTCATCCCCGCTGGAACGGACTTTGCCGCGAAAGTGGCGGCTGCCAGCAAGGACAAGCCTGCCCTGGGCATGCTCACCAGCCGGATTGCAGAGGCCTACCCGGACGGCCTGCGCAGCTTCGCGTCGGTGGACGGCGTGGATGTGGTCAGCGGCACCGTGGACCAGGACGCAGTGTCCGACGGCGCCGCCCCCGTGGTCTTTTCCACTTCCGCCGCAAAGGTTCTGGAGCGCCCCGAGGAACTGCTGGAAGAATGCTTCGGCCCCACCACCATGCTGATCGAGTACTCGGGCCAGGAGGAGCTGTCCGCGGTCCTGGCCAAGGTGCCGGGCAGCCTCACCGCCACCGTGCACGCACAGCCTGGCGAGGACGTGTCCGTCCTTGTGGACCAGCTTTCCGAGCTGGCCGGCCGCGTCCTCTTCGACGGCTGGCCCACCGGTGTGGCCGTCAACTGGGCCCAGCAGCACGGCGGCCCGTACCCGGCCACCACGTCCCTGTTCACCTCGGTAGGCGCGACGGCGGTCCGCCGCTTCCAGCGTCCGGTTGCTTACCAGGATGCGCCAGAGACGGTCCTGCACCCGGCCCTGCATGAAAGCAACCCCTTGGGCATCCCGCGCCGGGTGGACGGGGAACTCCGCCTCCCCTGACACGCCCTCTCAGTTGATGTCGCTTTAACCCAAACGCTCTCTCAGTTGATGTTGCTTTAGCCGAAACGCCCTCTCAGTTGATGTCGCTTTAACCCAAACGCTCTCTCAGTTGATGTTGCTTTAGCCGAAACGCCCTCTCACTTGTGAACTGCTCCCCGGAAGTTGGACTGAGAAATTCAGTTTCGACTTCCGGGGAGCAGTTTTATGCGTGCTATTTGTTCTTTGTCTGCGGTCCAGCGCGAGGCGGCGGTAGCGTGGTTTGAGAAGGGCGTTGGGTACCGGGCTGTGGCTCGTTTGCTTGAGACGCCTTGGGTGCCGGTCAGGGCACTGTATGGGCGGTGGAGGATTCATGGTCAAGGAGTGCTGGTGAGCGAACCGGCGAAGTCGTACTCGTTTGAGTTCAAGCTGGCGTTAGTTGAACGGTTCCTCGCGGGCGAGACCGGCCCGGACCTGGCTGTAGAGGCCGGCTTGTCCTCGCGTCAGTTGCTGCAAAAGTGGGTCCAGGCGTATCGCCGTGACGGAGCTGAAGCATTACGTCCCAAGGCCAAAGGCAGGCCTGCGAAGTCCTCGGCTCCACCTCCACCGGCGGAGTTAACTGAACTGGAACGGTTACGCCGGGAGAATGAGCGGCTCCGCGCGGAGGTGGCGTACTTGGGAAAACTGCGAGCCTTGAGGGATCAGGGACGACGCTGAAGGTCCAGGCCGTCGTTTCCCTCGCGCCCTAGAATCCCATTAAGCCAGTCCAACTATCGGGGACCAGTTCTTGATGTTGCTTTACCCGAAACGCTCTCCCAGTTGGTGCCGGAAGTACGGCGCCAACTGAGAGAGCGTTTATGGTTTTGCTGCAGGATCTGAGAGAGCGTTTCTGGTTTTGCTGCAGGATCTGAGAGAGCGTTTGGCCTAGAGCTGGAGGGTGGCCGGGCGCTGGAGGCCGTTCACTGTGGTGGAAGGCCAGCGGGGGTCGACGGTGAGGACCTGCAGGCCGGACGCGGTGAGCTGGACGGTGTCCTCGATCTTGACGCCGGGCCCGGACGGATTCCAGGTGAAGGCCTGGCCCAGGACCACGGTGTCGGTGGCGGCGGCAGTGACGCGGGGATCCCGGCCCGCGTAGCCGGCCGGCCCGCCCTGGTGGTGCTGCTCCCACTGGTCTGCGCCGAAGCCATGGCGGGCGTACGCAGCCTTGATCTCGGCAAAAATGCGATCCAACCGGGCGCCCGGGACGGTGGCGTCGAAGATGTCCGCCTCCACCGCGGCAATGCGTGCCTCGGCGTCGCGCTCTTCTGCTGTGCCGGCGTCGAACCTTACCCAGCGGGTGATGTTGGCCACCATGCCGTCCCTGCGGGCGCACACCACGGCCATGGCGCGGCGTCCCAGGCGCGAGTGGGTGGCCAGCGGGTGCCGGAATTCGCTCCGGCTGCTCCCGTTGCATAGCAGGACCAGCGGCTCCGCACCGGCTGCGACCACCCGCGCAGCGAGGGCGGAGACCAGCTCAAACTCGGTGGTTTCCGGCCGGGCCGTGGACAGCACGTCCGTCATCAGGGCTGCAACCTCGGCGCTGAGGCTGGCGTACCGCGTGCTCTCGCTGGGGAGCAGCTGTTGGCGGGCCGCGCGCAGCTCGGCGGCGACGTCCGCTTCGGCCACCGGCACGGTGTTCGTCCCGGGACGGCCGACGGCGGCGGCGGCCTCGTGCAGGTTGTCGTACCAAGGCACAGAGTGCAGGGTGACGCCGGACGGCAGCTCCTCGGCGGCGATACGTCCGGCCTCGTTGTTGAACGTGACCAGGTGGTCGCCCCCGCGGTCCACCAGGACAGCTGCGATGGGATCACCGGCCAGGCTGATGTGCACCCGGCTGCCGTCCAGGTACCACGTCAGGGCGGTGTTGGTGGTCAGCAGCAGGGAATCCTGGCCCTTTGCGTCAAGGATCTCCAGCACCCGCTGGCGCTTGATGGCACGGTCCTCCGCGGAGGCGGGGGCCGCCCTGCCCGAAAGCAAGGAAGCGTCGGCTGTTGTCTGGGTCATGAACGGTTCCCTTGCTGGTTGATGAGTGCTTCGATGTCGGTTGTGCCCAGGATGCCGTCGGCCACAAAAACGGTGATGCTGCGTTGAACGGGGGTTCCCGGTTCGGCGATGACCGGGGTATCCCAGGCTAGGGACTGGCCCACTCCCGGGTAGCCGTCCACCCGGACGAACCAGGGGTCCGTGGACCCCTCCGAGGCCACGAACACGAGGGTGGCGCTGCCGCCGTCGAACGTGCCCGCCCAGGCCAGCCACGGCGTGACTGAACCGTGCACCCCTGGTTCGCCGGCACCGGATGGCGTCCATACGGTGGCGTCCGCACAGGCGGGCAGGCGCCAGAAGAACCCGCCGTAGCCGCCTTCAAACCGGCCGTTGGAACCGGGGCTGCCCAGGCTGACCGGCCGGTCACCGGCGGGGGAGAGGGCAAAATCCAGGGACAGGCGCCAGGCGGAGGAGCCAACGCCGGACCATTCCCAGGTGCGGTCCTCGTGAAGGACCGGCACGCCGTCCGGCCCGTTCCAGCTCAGGGTCTCCTGCAGCCGGCCTGCGGTGCCGCCGGCCTGCGCAGCCGTGTCTTCAACCTGGGTGTCCGCGGGCGTGATGCTGCCGTGGTCCGGGCGCCAGACGTACTGGCCGGCTTCGCGCGTGTAGGTGCGGCCGCCCCAGAAGTTGGTGCCGTCCACGTCCTGGAGGGCCACGCCCGCCCCGAGGTGCCACACATGGTCCAGCGGCTGGTGGTCCGTCACCACGGTGCCCGCGAGGGTCCGGACGGGGTGCAGGTACGGCCGCGGCGAGGACACTGCCCGGATCCGGCTGCCGTCCTGGTACTCCGCAACAGCCTTGCCGTCCAGGGTGAGGGTGCGGACCGGCGGCAGTTTCCGGGCCCACGGCACACCGAGTTCCGCGAAGGTGGCCTGGGCTTTGGCTGCCCTTGCGATCACGGCCGCGATGTCCTGGACCACCGGATGGGCGTCGTCGCCTTCGCCCTCCCAGGTGATGTGGCCCGGGTTGATGGATTGTGGCGCGGGCGCTGTCCGGATGGCTTCCAGCACCGTGGTGAAGGCGCCGGTATCCGGCAGGGCGCACAGCAGCGGTGCCCCGCTGGAGCGGGCATCCAGCAGGTTCTCCAGCAGGTCGGTCCGGCCGAATGTCTCGCGGCGCTCGCCGTCAGGGGTGCTGATGACCACCTCGTCCTCAGTGTAGAAGAGCGTGATCTCACCGCGGGTGCCGTGCACCGTCACGGAAGGCCGCTGCTGTTCCGGCGCGCACAGCGTCAGTCCGCACAGCAGCGTGGAGCCGCCTGTGGTGCGGACGCGGATGATGGAGGTGTCGTCACTTTCGGTGTCATGCGCCCGGTACAGGTCCGTCTCCACTGATTCGACGTCGGCCATTGTGTGGGCGCCGGCCAGGTGGAGGCCCGTGGCTACCGCATGGGCAAGGGCGTTGGTTGCCACGCCGTCCACTACGTCGATGCCGTCCAGGCTGCGCTTTCCGGCCCAGCGTGAGCGCTTGAAGTAGGCCCTGTTCCGCACCCACTGCCCAGTGGCGCTTAGGCCCAGCACGTCGCCGATGCCGCCGGCTTCCACAAGGGTCCGGATAGCTGGCAGCGCCTGCGAGCCCAGGCTTTGGAATCCCACCTGGAGCAGCCGTCCGGTGGCCTCGGCAGCAGCGAGTACCTCCCGGAACTGCCCGAGCGAGGCCACCGGCGGTTTCTCCACATACACATCCTTGCCCGCGGCCAGCGCCGCAAGGGCCAGCGGAGCGTGCGTTTGGATGGGCGTGGCGAGGATGACGACGTCGACGCCCGGGTCCCCTGCCAGCAGCTGGGCAAGGTCGCCGAAGACGGCTACGGATTCTGCCAGGCGTCCCGGAGCCGGGGGATTGGGATCCGCGACGGCGACCAGTTCCAGGGTGCCGGCTGCTTCGAGCCTGGCGAGGTTGGCAAGGTGCCGTTCACCGAAGCCGTGCACGCCCACCAGGGCGATGCGCGGAACGGCTGCCGGGACGGCGCTTCCCCCGGAGTGGCTTTCGCGTTCCGCGGTGGCGGATTGATCAATCATCAGGAGGGTCCTTGGTAGCTGAGGGGAAGGGTTTGGGGTTCATCGGCGCCGAGCGAGGCGGACAGGAAGCCGAGCGCTTCCTGTTGCATGCCGGCGGTAAACACGTGGCCGCCCGGCCAGAAGCTTCCGGTGTAGGTCCCGGGGCTGTGGAGTGACTCAAGGACCCGGTGGGCGTCACGCATCCCGGCTTCGGGGAAGAGCTGGTCCGCCAGGGCATACTGCACCAGCAGCCTGTCCGCTCCGGACCTGGCTGTGAGCTCCGGCCAGTCATCCAGCTTCCAGAGGCCGGGGGTCTGCAGCAGCCACGAGTGGGCGTCCAGGTAGGAGGGCAGCAGTGACTGGAACGTGGTCATCATGCAGGTCACGACGTAGGTTTTGATGCGGGGACTCAGCGCCGCGAGGGCCAGGGAACGGCCGCCGCCGCCGGAGAATCCGATGCAGCCCAGCCGGTCCTGGTCCACATCCGGCAGCCCCGCGAGGACCCCCAGGGCGGCCAGGTCGTCGTGGGCCACCATGCCTGCCAGGCTGGTGCCCAGTAGGCCGGCCGTCTTGGCCACGGTCTCTTCGTGGAAACCTGCGGCGGCGTTGTAGACGTCGGCATCGGAAGGCACGACGCCGTCCTCCCGCCACTGTGCCTGCCTCGCCTCCAGTGCCGACGCCGTCCGCCAAGGCGGGACGGAAAGGTCGAAGCGGCGGCTGCCCCAGGCGAAGGCGTCATGGGCCAGGACTGCGAAGCCCCTCCGTGCCACGTCCGTGGCAAGGGCGCGGCCGTCGTAGTGGCCGGCCTGGGCGGCCTCCGCCGACGGATGCTGCTCCGGGAGTTCCACCAGCCGGTCCGCCCCGCCGAATTTGTTGCCGCCGTGGCAGTGCAGCGCAAGGACACCGGGCAGGGGCCCGGAACTGCCGGCCGGACGGACCAGCCAGCCGGTAGTCCGGGGGCCGAAGCCCAACTGCCAGCTGAGCTGGGAGGTGGTGACGCCGTCGTGCGTCTCCTCCCACTGGACCGCCACGTCAGGCTGCTGCTGCGCTCCCGGGACGCCCAGGGCGTCCGCGAGCTCCTGCGCAGCCGGCGTGGCTGCCTGGTGGCGGGGGTGGTGCTGGACGTAGGCAGGCCAGTCCTCGTAGCCGGCCATGGCGCTGGGCCTGACGGGCACGGTGCTTTCAGTCACTGGCCTGCCTCCTGTTCGGGATGTTGTTGTGATGGCTGAACCAGCCGGCGGTCAGCCCAGGTTCGAGTTGACTTCCTGGATGAAGCCCTTGGCCGCGTCCCGTGGTGAGATCTTGCCGAACAGGACATCCGTATTGAACCTGTTCAGGACCTCCATGGTGGCCGAGGAACCTGCGGGGAACGGCAGCGGCGGCTCGATGTCCATCTCCGCAATGCGGTCCAGGTACTCCGCTTCCTTCTGCTGGGATTCCTTCAGGAGGGGAGTGATGGCCGCCTTGAGCTCGGTGTTGGCCGGCATGCCGCGGTCACTCTTGATCTTGGTGGCAGCGTCCACGTTGTTCACCAGGTAATTGATGAAGAGGGCGGCTTCCTTGGGGTGCGCGGACTTGGAGGAGATGGCGTACTCCATGGAGGAGCGCAGCCACGCGCCGGGCGTCTTGCTTTCGCCCGGCATCTTCATCATCACCAGCGGTGAGCCGGAGTAGGAGTTCATCTGGTTGCTCCAGGAGATCTTCATGCCCTGTTTACCCTGGCCCATGAGCGTCATTTCGGGCTGCGCAGAGCCGTCCTCCACGGTCTGCGAAGCGGACGGGGCGCCGCCGGTGTCCATGAGCTTCTTGTTGAGCTCGAACCACTCGGCGGCAGTGTCCTCGCTGATGCCCAGCTTCTTGCCGTCGTCGGTGTAGAGCTCCTCGCCGCTCTGGCGTGCCCATACCGCCAGGAAGGAGTCGTTGGACATGGGGGTGGTGCCGAAGGTTCCCGCCGGGGAGTTCTTGGTGATGTCAGCGGCGATCTGCGCGTAATCGTCCCAGGTCCAGGTTTCGTCGTCCGGAAGCTCCACGCCTGCTGCCTCGAAGACCTTGGGGTCGATCACCATGGACATGGAGTTCACGCCTGCGGTGAGCGTGTACTGCTTGCCGTCGATCTTGCCCAGGTCCACCGTGCCTTCGGCGAACTTGGAGGTGTCGATCTGGTCCTTGACCTCGTCCAGGTCCAGCAGCACGCCCCGGCTGGCGTATTCGCTGGGGTAGGCGCCGCTCATGGCGAAGACGTCCGGGGTGGTGCCGCCGGCGATCTGGGTGGCCATTTTGTCCCAGTAGGAGCTGAACTCGGTGTTCTCGCCCTGCACCTTGATGGTGGGGTTCGCGGCCTCGAAGTCCTTGATGACCTCCAGGGTGGTCTTGGCGCGGGAATCGTTGCCCCACCAGGCGAAACGGATGGTGACGGGATCCTCGACCGTCCCGACTTTCCCGGCCTCTGCGTTGCTGCCGCAACCCGTAAGTACCATGGCGAGGGCAGCTGTTGCGCCCGCAACCCCCATGACTGATTTCCTGAGACGTAACCGCATTGTCCTGCCCCTTATATGTTGTGGTTCTATTCGTAGTGACGTGTATAACAGAAAGCGTTTTCTCAAAAACTAACAAAGGGCTATACAGGAGTCAAGAAACCGTTTACTTTGGTACGGAGCCGCTTTTTCAATCCGCACCTCCCGCAACGGTGGGAACCCGCCGAGACTCCGGCGGCCACCCCCTCGGCCACGGGAGCGCACCTATCGCCCAGGCGATACCAAGAACGTGGAGGCCACGATGACCAAAGGAGACCACATGGCCGCTAAGCACATACCCAGGGCGCTGCGCCCGGCTGGAATGCCGGCAGCAGCGGGCCTGATGATACGAACGGGACGGCAACAGTGAGCGCCATCAGCGAACTCAGCTCCATCACCCGGCGGAAGGGCAAACTCACCGCCGCAGAGAAGAAGGCCAACGGCCGGGACAACAAGGCAGCGTATATCTTCCTGCTGCCGTGGCTGGTGGGCCTCGTCGCCATCACCTTCGGCCCCATGATCATGTCCTTGTACCTGTCCTTCACGGACTACAACCTGCTCCAGCCTCCGGAATGGGTAGGGCTGGAGAACTTTACCCGGATGCTCGATGATGCACGCCTGCACAACTCGCTCGGCGTGACCTTCACCTACGTGTTCGTCGGTGTGCCGCTCCAGCTTGCCGTAGCGCTCCTGATCGCCCTGGTCCTGGACAAGGGCCTGCGCGGCCTGCCGTTCTACCGCTCGGTGTTTTACCTGCCGTCCCTCCTGGGCGGTTCGGTGGCAGTCGCCATCCTCTGGAAGCAGATCTTCGGCACCACGGGCCTGGTGAACCAACATCTGGCTGCGCCAGAACAATATCGAGGCCTTCACCGAGGACGGCAAGCTCGGCTTCACCAAGGACGATATGAAGAAGTGGTGGAACCAGACTGCTGCCCTGCGCGGCACCCCGGCCATCGTTTCCGAAGAGCGCGTCACCCAGCTCGCCCCCAAGTCCCCGTTCGGCTCCAACGTAACCGCCACCGAGGTCACCTGGGACAACTTCATGGCAGGCTACCTTGCGGACAGCGGCGCCACGGAACTCAAGCTTGCTCCGGTCCCCTCGGATGACCCGGACAACCTGGGCCTGTTCCTGAAGCCCTCCATGCTGATGGTGGCCAGCGCCAAGACCAAGTACAAGGACGCTGCTGCCCGCTTCATCGACTTCATGGTCAACGACCCCGAGGTGGGCCAGATCTTCAAGACCTCCCGCGGTGTTCCGGCCTCGAAGACCCAGCGGGACGGGACCACCTTCGAAGGTACGGACAAGCTCGTGGTGGACTACGAGAAGTCCATCGAGCAGTACCTCAAGGACGCACCGGAGCCGCCGATCGTCGGTTTCGGCACGCTCGAGGCGTCCTTCAAGCGTGTTGCCTCGGACCTCAACTACGGCAAGCTCACCATCGACGGCGCCGCCGACGCATGGTTCAAGGAAGCCGAAGACCTCATCAAGCAGAACGCCTGATCAGGCACCTTGCCTGTGAAAGCTTTCATGACTGACGGAATGAACTTGTGACTCAAAGCCCAACACTGAGCAGGCGCTCGTCGTCGTCCGCCCCCTCGCTGCCGCGCAAGTCGCGGCAGCGGGGGGCGGATGCCCGCGCCGGCTACACCTTCCTGCTGCCCTGGCTGCTGGGATTCATCGCCCTCACTGTTGGGCCCATGATTTCCTCGCTCTACCTCTCCTTCACCAACTACAACCTGTTCGAGCCCCCCAAGTGGATTGGCCTGGACAACTACACCACCCTCTTCCAGGACGAACGCTTCCTGCAGTCGGTGGGCGTGACGGTCTCCTACGTGGTCTTCGGTACCCCGCTCAAGCTCGCGGCCGCACTGGCGGTGGCCATGCTGCTGAACAGTAAGCGCCGCGGCCAGGGTTTCTACCGCTCCGCGTTCTACGCCCCGTCCCTGATCGGCGCGTCAGTCTCCATCGCGATCGTCTGGAAAGCCATGTTCGGCGATGCCGGTCCGGTGGACCAGGGCCTCTCCTTCTTTGGGATCAACCTGGGCGGCTGGGTGGGCAACCCGGCCATGACCATGCCCATGTTCATCCTGCTGACCGTGTGGCAGTTCGGCGCCCCGATGGTGATCTTCCTCGCCGGCCTCAAGCAGATCCCGGCGGACCTCTACGAAGCGGCGTCCATGGACGGTGCCGGCCCGGTGCGGAAGTTCCTCAACATCACTTGGCCCATGCTCTCCCCGGTGATCTTCTTCAACCTGCTGATGGAAACCATCCACGCGTTCCAGATCTTCGCCTCTGCGTACATCATCTCCAACGGTGAAGGCGGCCCCGCCGGATCCACCCTCTTCTACACCCTCTACCTCTACCTGCGTGGTTTCAGCGACTTCCGGATGGGCTACGCCTCGGCCATGGCCTGGCTCCTGGTGATCGTCGTCGGCATCATCACGCTGATCTTCTTCAAGACCTCCAAGTCCTGGGTCCACTACAGCGGTGATGCAAAATGACAAGCACGGCAACCCCCACCCAGTCCCTCCCGGACGCAGAACTGGCGCACTACAACCCCAAGTCCGAATCGGCCGGGACCAAGCGCATCAAAAGCACCGTCTTCCACCTGGTGGCCCTCGCCCTCACGGCCATAGTCCTGTACCCGGGGCTGTGGATGATCGCCTCCGCGTTCAAGCCCAACTCTGAAATCGGTGGCTCCAACACCTCGCTGTGGTCCAACAACTTCAGCTTCGACAACTTCGTCACGGCCATGGACGGCATCGGCGGGGTGTCCACCCTGCAGTTCTTCACCAACTCGCTCATCCTGGCCATCGGCGCTGTGGTGGGAACCATCCTCTCCGCGTCCGTGTCAGCGTACGCGTTCGCCAGGATCAAGTTCCCCGGCCGCAGCATCTTCTTCGGCATGATGATCGCCACGCTGCTCCTGCCCTTCCACGTGGTGATCATCCCGCAGTACATCGTGTTCCAGCAGCTTGGCCTGGTGGACACCTACGTGCCGCTGCTGATCGGCAAGTTCCTCGCCGCCGACGCGTTTTTCGTGTTCCTCATGGTCCAGTTCATGCGCAACCTCCCTGCCGAACTGGACGAAGCAGCACGCATCGACGGCGCCGGCCACGTCCGGATCTTCACCTCCATCATGCTCCCGCTGATGAAGCCGGCCCTGATTTCGACGTCGATCTTCTCCTTCATCTGGAGCTGGAACGACTTCCTGGGCCCGCTGCTCTACCTGAACACCCCGGACAAGTACCCGCTGCCGCTGGCCCTGCGACTCTTCGTGGACCAGACCCAGTCCTCGGACTACGGCGCCATGATCGCCATGTCCGTCCTGGCCCTGCTGCCGGTGCTGATCTTCTTCCTGGTGTTCCAGCGGTACATTGTTGAAGGCGTCTCCACCCAGGGCCTCAAGGGCTGACGGAAAAACGAGACAGAGAATGAGCGTCATGGACAGCACCACACCCGCCCCCAACCACCACGAACCCGTCCCGGTCAACCGCTTCGCGCTGTTCTCCGAGACCCTGCTGGCAGGGGTGCTGGTGCTGGTGCTGTCCCTTCCGCTGGTGACGATCCCCGCCGCCTATGCGGCTGGGATCGCCCATCTGGAGCGCCACCTCTCGGGCAGGGACGATTCCGTCCGCGGCCTCTGGGGCACCTTCCAGGCTGCCCTGCCAGGCAGCTGGAAGCTTGGAATCACGACGGCGGCAGCCGCCGTCGTGATTATCCTTAACCTTTTGCTCGCTTGGGTGGGGCAGCTCCCGGGCCGGGAAGTGGTCCTGCCCGCCACCCTGCTCCTCGCGGCCGCCGGGGCAATCCTGCTCCTGCGCACCACCGCAGCGTGGTCTGATGCCGCCGGCGCCCACACGGATGCCCGCACCGCCTGGCGCTCAGCGCTCGAGGCCGGCCAGGCGCTGTCCCTCAAGGACTGGAGCGGGTCCCTCCTGCTCGCTGCCGCGCTCTTCGGAACCGTAGTGTTCGTCTGGATGCTGGCCGCCCTCTTCGTGGTGGTTCCCGGCACCCTGATCCTGGCGGCTGCGGCCGTCAAACTGCGTTCCACCCGCGCCTGAAGCACGTGCCTTTCAACCGCCAGCGCTCCAAGCAGTCCCTCCGCGCCGGCACAAACCAGCCGGCCTGGTACCAGCCCCTGACGCAGCGCAACTACCGCCTCTTCCTGGCACTGGTGTTCACCGGCAGCGTGGGCGTGTGGATGCAGCGGCTCGCGCAGGACTGGCTCGTGCTGCAGTTGACCGGCAGCCCCGCCGCGGTGGGGGTGGCCGTTGCCCTGCAGTTCCTCCCGATGCTGGTGGTGGGACCCCTGAGCGGCCTGCTGGTGGACATGTTTCCCAAGCGCCGGATCATGCTGTGCTGCCAGTCGGTGATCGCCATCCTGGCCCTTGGCCTCGCGGCGTGGGCCGCGAGCGGAACCATTACCGTTTGGGCCGTATACGCCAGCTGTGTGGCGCTGGGCGTCACGTCGGCCATCAACCAGCCGGCGGTCCAGGTCTTCGTCAACGAAGTGGTGGGCGACGCCAACCTCCGGCCGGCCATCGGCCTCAACAACGCCATCGGCCAGCTGGGAGCGATGGCGGGTCCGGCCGTGGGCGGTGTGGTCATCGCCCAGGCAGGATCGGCTGCTGCGTTCGCGGCGAACTCCGTGCTGTGCCTGCTGGTGCTCTGCCTCATCGCCGCCATCCGCCCCGCCGAGCTGCATCCCAGCACCCGGGCGGCGCGGGGGCGCGGGCAGCTCCTGGCCGGGTTCCGGTACGTCCGGGAACGGCCGTCCCTGCTGTTGGTCATCGCCCTGGCCGGACTCCTGGGAATGTTCGGCATGAACGGACCTGTGGTGCTGGCCGCCTTTGCCGAACGGGTGTGGCACAACGGCGTTGAAGGCTTCGGCCTGTTCAACACCGTCAGCGCCGTCGGCGCCCTGGCCGGTGCGCTGCTGGCCGCCCGGCTGCGGAGCCTGGGCCGGAGAGGGATCGTCGCCGCTGCAGGGCTATTCGGCCTGTCCCAGCTGGTGGCGGCCCTGATGCCCACCCTTACCCTGTTCATGGTGATGCTGGTGGTGGTGGGGCTCATGACCCTCCTGTTCCTGACCGGCGCGGCCACCGCCGTCCAGCTCGAGGCCGGGCCGGAGATCCGCGGCCGCGTGATGGCCCTCTACCTTCCCCTCCTGCTGGGCGGGCACGCGCTGGGAGGCCTCCTGGCGGGCTGGCTCACGGAGCAGTTCGGAGTGCGTACCGGACTGGTGGCCACCGGCGGGCTGGGCATGCTTTCCGCCCTTGTAATTGGGCTGTTGCTGTGGCGGCAAGGGCGCAGGGCGGGTGCCAGGCAGGCCTGAGCGTTGGCCTTCCCAGACCCATATCTGCCTCCCGCCACTGGGGTCCTCCGAAGCCTTGACGCGTGCGCCAGCTCACACCTAGGCTGTGGGAAACCGGTTTCTTTCAGGTCCCAGCAACCCGCGCCAAAGGACAAACAATGATGTTTCGCGCCCAGAAATCCCTGTTGCCCAAAGCTGCCGCCGCAGCGGCCGCCCTCTCCCTGGTCCTCACCGGGTGCGGCAGCTCGCCGGAAGCCGCGTCGGAAGGACCGGTGACCCTGCGGTTCAGCTGGTGGGGCTCCGACGTGCGGCACAAGATGACGGAGAAGCTGATTGAAGCCTTCGAGGCCGAGAATCCCAACATCAACGTCGAAGGGGAGTACGGCGACTGGTCCGGTTACTGGGACAAGCTGGCCACCCAGGTGGCCTCGCAGGATGCCCCGGACATCATCCAGATGGACGCGGCTTACCTGGGTGAGTATTCCGAGCGCGGCGCCCTGCTCGAGCTGAAGGATGTTGACCTGTCAAAGTTCGACCAGCCCGTGGCGGACTCCGGGAAAGTGGACGGCAAGCAATATGCCGTGACCAGTGGCGTGAACGCCATGGTTGTCCTGGCCAACCCCTCGCTGGTTTCGGCCAGCGGAGTGACCCTCCCGGACGATGAGGCGTGGACCTGGGAGGACCTCAATGACACCGCCGCGGCCATCACGGCAGCCAGCCCGGACGGCGTGTACGGGACGGGCCAGGTGAACAGCGATGCCGCGGCCAACCTGTGGTTCCGGCAGCACGGGAAGTCGCTGTTCACCCCGGACGGGGAGCTGGGATTTGATGAGGCAGCCCTGGCCGAGTGGTACGGGTACCAGGCGAAGATGCGCGACTCCAAGGCAGTGCCTCCGGCGTCGGTGATCACCGAGGACGCCAGCGCGTCCATCGACCAGCAGGGCTTGTCCACCAACAGGTTTGCCATGAACATGTACTGGTCCAACCAGCTGGGCGCCCTGAGCAAAGCCTCCGGGCAGGACCTGGAGATCCGGCGCCCGCCGAGCCTGGAGGGCAAGGCATCCGAAGCCCGGCAGTTCTACAAATCGTCCATGTTCTGGTCCGCCAGCTCCCGGACAAAGCACCCGGTGGAAGCGCAAAAGTTCATCGACTTCGTCACCAACAACCCCGTAGCCGGCGAGATCGGACTTGCGGACCGCGGCATCCCGGCCAACTCGGACATCCGGGAGGCCATAGCCGCCAAGCTGAGCCCTGCTGACGCAAAGACTGCAGAGTTCATCGATGAAATCTCGGACGAACTCGGAGAGGCCGTGCCGGTGCCGCCCGCCGGGTCCGCCGCAGTGGTGGAGGTCCTGGGCCGCTACTCGCTGGAGGTCCACTTCAGCCGCCTGTCGCCGCAGGACGCGGCAAAGAAGGCAATGGAGGAGGCAAAGAGCGCCCTTCTCTGACCGGTGGTGGCTACGCCCGGGGCGTGAAGCTCCACGTCCCGGCGTGCACCCTGAAATCCCGCGTCGCGTGCGCGGCCGGGACGTTCGCGGCAGCAGCAGCCCCGCCTTCCGCAGAGGAAGGCCCGACGGCGGCCTCCGCCGTCGTTCCTTTATCTCCGGACGCGACCGTGTACTTGCCCGCGGGCAGCCGGACAACTGCCGCCGTCCCGGCAGGGACCGTGCATTCCAGCCGTATCTGTCCACCCTCCCGGGTCCAGCTCGCTTCCACGTAGCCATTGCTGACGGGCACCGCGCCGCGGGCGTGGTCCAGCCGGCACAGCGGAGGCTCGATCAGCAGCTCCGCGCCTCCGGGGGAGCTGAACCGGACGCCGAGCAGGTGGTCCAGGATCTCCTTGACCACTGACGCGGACCAGGCGTGGGACTGGCTGTAGTCCGTTCCCTCCACCAGGTCCCAGGCCTCCCACGTGAAGGTGGCGCCGCGCTCCAGCAGGTTGGCCCAGCCGGGCTGGTCCCTGTCCGTCAGGAGATCCAGCACGGCGTCCGTCATGCCCTGGGAGAGCAGCGCGCGGACCAGCCGGTGGACCGTCAGCGGCCCCTGCTTCATCCCCATCGAAGCGATCCGCACCGCATCGGCGGTGGCGAACTCCGCAGCGGTGATGCCCAGGGAGAGCGGGAAGGACGCGGCATGCTGGGAGGCATGCGGGCTGGGTGTGCCATCGGCGTGCAGGCCGTCCACCATCACCCCGTCCACCCGCAGGCGGGTGCGGATTGCGTCGGCCAGCCGGCGGGCGGAGGATGCGTAACGGACGGCGGCATCATGCTCGCCTGCCACGCTGCAGAGCCGGGCCGTGGACACCAGCGCAGAGTAGGCCTGGGCGTTGACGGTGGTCTTCGCGGCGCACTCCATGTCGTAACCGAACCGCCCGGGTTCAGGCCAGTCCACGATGCCGTGAAGGTAGGGGCCGGAGCCGCCGCCCAGCCGGGTGACCAGTCCCGCCGTCGGCCCTTCCGCCGGAACGTACCGCAACGCGTAGTCTGCGGTGTTGCGCAGGTGCGGCAGCAGTTCCCGGACCAGGCCAAGGTCCCCGGTGCGCAGGTGGTACTCCTCGGCCCACTCAGGGACCATGAGGGAAAAATCAGGAATGTCCCGCTTGCCGTCGCCGTTGGGGTACACGGCGTTGTAGCGGCCGCGGTCCTGCCCCTCGGACCAGTAGCGGGCGGCGGACCAGGCGAACTCCCGCAGCGCCTGCGCCGTATAGGCATGCTCCCCGAAGAGGGCCATGGTGGCATACGAAATGTTCACCGCGTCCGCCAGGAACTGGCCCTTCTCCCGGGTGGGTGTGTCCACGAACTGTTCCTGGACGCCGTGCAGGGCCGAGTCGCGCAGCAGCGTGAAAACGCGGTCCAGCATGGGATCCGAGCTGCTGAAACTTCCCTCAGCCGGGTGGTGCCCGTGGACCAGCACGGCCCCGACGCGGGACACCTCGGCGGCCTCCACGCCGGGAAGCTCAAGGTAGCGGAAACCCAGGTGCACCGTGGCGCTGAACTGCTGGGGCCCGGCCGCCTGCGTATACGGGAAGGACATGTCTGTGTTCTGGCTTGCGGTCTTTCCCGCGTCCACCCGTCCGTCGGGCCGGAGGGCGTAGCCGGCCCGCATCATCACGGTGCGGCCGGGAACTCCGTCCAGGAAGTCCACTTCCGGGCGCCCGGGAAGAACCTGGCCGAAGTCCGCCACCATGGTGCCGTCGTCGGCCGTCAGGAAAGCCGCGGGAGCAACAAACCCGCCGGCCAGGAAGGTCCGGCGCGGGTGCAGCCCGGGGGACTCCGCTGAAGGGTGGCGGCCGCAGCTGATGGCTGGCGGCAGGTCCGGGGAAGATGGGGACGGGGAGGACGGCGCGGCGGCCAGGGCCCGTGCGGCCTGCCCGTCCAGGTGTTCCACGGGGTCGCCCTCGTCATTGCGGTAGCCGGACTGCCGGTACGGCGCCTCCCCGGCTGACCACTCCGGCCCGGAACAGAAGGCTTCGCGGCGGCCGTCCGTGTACTGCACGCTGATGCGCACCAGCAGGCCGGGGAGTCCGGCGGCACGTCCCTGGCCCGGGCCGTACCAGTGCAGCACTGCCGTCAGGGGAACGGCTGCGCCCGGAGGCTGGGCTGCGAGCAGTCCGGTGACGTCCGCGGCGTCGTAATAGCCTTCGCCCGGATAGCCGAAAGAGGTTGTTGCCAGGCAGGGGACACCGGCCAGGGAGATCTGCGCGTGGTGGTGGGCCGCCACGAAGAGCCGTGCCCGACGCACCGGGCCCGTGAGCTGCAGGGTGCTGCGGAATACTGTCCATTCGTCCGGCTGGCGGTGCGCCGTGGTGGCGGCCCACTGCGCCAGGCAGGCGCGGGCGTGGTCCCCGCTGGCGTCGAAGCGGTGCTCCAGCAGGACGGCGCCGGCACCGTCCTGGCCGCCGCTGGTGATGCGCAGCGATGCATACTCGGCCTGGCTGCGGGGACCCTGGTGTAGGGCGAGCTTCCCTGTGAACCCGTGATTGGCGGGCTCCTGCACCTCCAGCAGGTCCACGCCATCCAGCGCAACGGTGATGGTGTGGCCGTCGTCGGTGACCACGAGGTCCCGCCAGGAGCCGGGCACCAGGTCCTTGCCGGGCAGCCGCTCCTGGCGGACCTCCAGGTTCCGGTCCGCCCGGGCCCTGGCCAGCTCCGCGGTTTCGGGGACGGCCGGGGCTGGAATTTCCCACACCGGGGCATGGCGGAGGACCACCTCGCCGGCCGTGTTGAGTTCCAGCAGCAGGCCGGTGCCGGGGCCGCTGCTGCGAAGGATGAGTCCGGCCCACCCCATGACCGGGCGGACGCGGGCTTCGATGCGGATGGTGCGGGCAGGCGGGCAGGGAACCGGCAGGTGGGGTGAGCCCGCCACGCGTAGGGCGTTGTTCAGGATTTCCAGGGGGGCGCGGCCGCCGGGGGCGCGCCGGATCCAGTCGGCCTGCCAGGAAGCGTCCGGGAGGCCGGTGCTGAACATCTTCGGAGTAGACCATTCCCCGGGAATTCCTGCGGCATCGCGGACCCGCACCCGCCACGCGTAGTCCGTGTCGCCGTCGAGCGCAGGCCCGTCATATTGGACCCCGTGCTGCGCGGGGGAGGGGACCGGACCGGAGCTCCAGAACCTGAGCCCCTGCGAGTCCTCCACCGTGACCTCGTAGCCGGTCTGCAGGGCCCGCGCCGGATCGGAGCCGTCCGGCTGGGCCAGCTGCCAGCTGAAGGTGGGCCGGGGTGATGCGGTCAGGCACTCGGCGATGCCCTCCGTCAGCAGGTTGGCGGCGTGCAGCTGGCCCCGCGCCGTGGCCTGCGCCGTGGCCTGTACCGGGGTCGTTGCAGGCTGCGGGCGCATCAGGAAGCCGGCACGCTGAAGGCGCAAGGGGCCGATGTTGCCCACGGCAGGCCCAGCTCGCTGAACGTGGCGTGATCGCGGCCAGCACGTTCCAGGGCCGCCTCAATATCAATCACGACGGCGTGCGCTGCTTCCCCGTCGCCCTCCCACCTGACGTGGGCATCGCCGATGAGCGCGGGCAGCGGAGCGGTCCGGACCGCTTCCAGGACCAGCATGAAGGCACCGCTGTCCAGGAGGGGGCTGATCAGCGGGGATCCGGAATTGCGGTGGGACAGCAGGTTCTCGGTGAGGTCCTCGCGTCCGTACGTCTCCTCGGTGGTGCCCGACGCCGTGGTGACGGTGAGGCGGTCCTCCGTGTAGTGGAACACGGCAGTCCCGGCGGAGCCCTGCAGCGTGACATAGGGTTCCACGGATTCGGAAGCGCAGATGGTCAGGGCACAGGTGATGGGCAGGCCCGAGGCTGTCCGGATGCGGATCACCGAGGTGTCATCCGACTCGATGTCGTTGGCGCGGTACAGTTCGGTCTCCACCGATGCAACGTCGGCCGTGGTCCGTGCCCCGGCAATCCTCAGTGCTGTTGCCACTGCATGGGCCAGCGGATTGGTGGCCACGCCATCCACCACGTCCACGCCGTTGATGCTGCGCTTTCCAGCCCACCGGGAGCGCTTGTAGTAGGCCCGGTCCCGGACCCAGCGGCCCGTGGCGGAGATGCCCTGGAGCGTGCCGAGGGTGCCGGCTGCCACCAGGTTTTCGATTTCCTGCAGTGCGTGCGAGCCGAGGCTCTGGAAGCCGATCTGCACGCTCCTGCCGGACGCCGCCGCGGCATCGCAGAGCCGGTTGAAATCGGCCAGGGAAGCCACCGGGGGCTTCTCCAGGTACAGGTCCGCGTCGGTGCGCAAAGCAGCGAGCGCCAGCGGGGCGTGGGTCTGGATGGGGGTTGCCACGATGACCAGGTCCAGGGATGTGGTTGCGGACAGCAGTTCGTCGAGTCCCGGGAAGACCCGGGCGGAGGCCGGAACGGAGCCGGCTGCCGGCGGTTGCGGATCAGCCACGGCAACGAGCTCGACGGCGCCTGCCGCCTGAAGGTGTTCAAGGTTGCGGAGGTGGTGGGTGCCGAAGCCGTGCACGCCGACCAAAGCCACGCGGGCGGCCCTGGGGCCTGAGGTTCCGGAGGCAGCGCCGCGGCCAGCCGTTGCTGCCGCTGCCCGGGCGGGCGCGTCCGGGCTGTCGGTGCCGGTTGGCGTTGCCATGATTCTCCATTTCCGCCCAGCAGGGCACTGTTGCGTGGGCGCACGCGAACTCCAGCAAGCGCTTTCCACCCTTAGTGTGCGTCATGGGCCTCTCCGGAGTCCAGCTATGTAACGATTCAAAATTTCGCTTGACCTTGCTGCCTGCGTGCGTCTAGATTTTCGAGAAACCGATTACCGGCGTGACGCGGAACACTTCCGCCTTCGCCTCTGCAACGATGGAGAAATGAAGGGAGCTGCGCCATGCTGTCTGGATCGTTCAGTGCCCGGGCCTACTCGGTCTTTGACACCCTCCTGTGGATCGCCTGCCTGAACCTGCTGTGGATCCTCTTTACGCTGCTTGGCCTGGGCGTCCTCGGCGCAGGCCCTGCCACTGCGGCCGCCCAGATCGCCGTGCGCAAGCGCGCACGGGGTGACGCGGCGCCGCTGCTCCGCAGCTTCGGCGCGAATTACTTCCGGAACTTCGGCCGGGCCAACGTGCTCGCCCTGCCGGTGATGGCGGCGGCAGGTGCGCTGTCCATGAACTGGAACTACTTTTCAGCGTCGGGGGACCTGTTCTCGCAGCTGATGGCGGCGGGCATTTTTGTGGCGGCCATCTTCCTGGCCGGCGCAACCTGTTACCTCTTCCCCCTGTATGCGAGGTACGAGCTTCCCCTGGGGCAGTACCTGCTGACGTCTTCCCGCTTCGCGTTCCGGCACCTCGCCGGAACGGTCATCCTGCTGTTTCTTTCCGCTGCCGCGTTCTATGCCAGCACCACCGTCCCGGGGCTGATCCCGTTCTTCAGTATCGGGGCCTGGCTGTATGTGACGGGCTGGCTGTGCGACCGGTTCTTCACCGCCAATGATGAATCCGTGGCCGGGAATCCGGCGGCCGGAGCGGACATACCTGCAGGGAAGGGCTCCATCCCGTCGGCCTCCGTGGCCTGACGCCCGGAAGGCTGCGCGGCACCCGGGAGGAGCCGTCGGGCCCCCTGTGCTTGCTTCCCTTGCTTGAAACGTATCAACGAAACCCCCATCAAAAACTTTTGACCAAACAAAACCCCGAAGAAGTGGAAAAGGAAACCCATGATGCGCAGAAAAATCTCCCTGGCGGCCGCGGTGGTAACGGCCACGGCCATCTCCCTCACCGCCTGCAGCGGCGGCGAAGCCCCGGCGGCGGACCTCAGCACGGTGTCCATCATGGCGCCGTTCCTTGAGGCCCAGCCGCCCAGTGCGGACGGTGCCGTCCAGAAGAAGCTGGAAGAGCTCACCGGCAAGGACATCAACATCACGTGGACCCCCAACGCGTCCTACGAGGACAAGACCAACATCACGCTTGCCTCCTCCGAGATCCCGCACATCATGGTGATCCAGGGCAAGACCCCGGGCTTCGTCAAGAACGCGGAAGCCGGAGCGTTCTGGGACCTGACGGACAAACTTGATGACTACCCGAACCTGAAGACCACCTTCCCGGACATCCAGCAGAACGCCAGCATCAACGGCAAGGTGTACGGCGTGTTCCGCGGCCGCGCCCCGATGCGCGCCGCCGTGATGTTCCGCCAGGACTGGCTGGACAAGCTGGGCCTCGAGGCGCCCAAGACCACCGAGGACCTGTACACGGTGGCCAAGGCCTTCACCGAGCAGGACCCCGACGGCAACGGCCAGGACGACACCTGGGGCATCACCATCCCCAAGTGGGGCGCGCTGGGCAGCAACAGCCCCTACGACCTCATCGAGGAATGGTATGGCGCCGGAAACCGCTGGACCGAGAAGGACGGGAAACTGATCCCCAGCTTCGAAACAGAAGAGTTCCTCGAGGCCAACCGGTTCGTCAAGAAGATGGTGGACGAAAAGCTCATCAACCCGGACTTCGCCACCTTTGACGGCACCAAGTGGAATGAGCCGTTCTTCAACGGCAAGGGCGGCATCATCGTGGACGTCGACTCCCGCGTCAGCGTCCTGGTCAACCTGTTCAAGCAGGCAGATCCCAACAACTACGAGAACAAGGTGGGCTTCGTGGGCAACCTCGAAGGCCCCGACGGCGAACTGCACGCCCACCCCACCGACGGCTACTCCGGCTTCCTGGCAGTGCCCAAATCGAGCGTCCGCACCGAAGCCGAGCTGGCCAAGGTGCTGGAAGTCCTGAACACGATGAACGGCAAGGACGTGGCCATCCTGCTCAACAACGGGATCGAGGGCGTGAACTTCACCGTGGAGGACGGCAAGGCCGCCAGCATCAAGCCTGAGACTGAGGAGTCAAAGGCCGTCACTACGGACATCAAGAGCTACGCCCAACTTGGAATGAACGTTGGCGGCAACACTTTCTACCCGGTCAAGCAGCCCACGGAATACGAGCAGCAGGTCTTCGACAAGCGCACGGAAGTGATGGCAGAGGACCTCAAGAGCGCCGTCTACAACCCGGCCGCCCCGTACGTGTCCGCGACCTACGTCTCCAAGGGTGCCCAGCTGGACAACATCGTGGCGGACGCCAGGATCAAGTACCTTGCCGGCCAGATTGACGAGCAGGGGCTGAAGGACGCCATCAAGCTGTGGAACACCAGCGGCGGCGACAAGGTCACGGAAGAGATCAACCAGCTCTGGCAGGACAACAAGTAACAGTCCCGCCCGCACCGGCGGGCTCCGCACCTTCGCTATGGAGCCCGCCGGTCCAGGACCCACCACCACTTCCAGAAAGGAGGCCCTGAATGTCACAGCTGACAGACGCGCTGGCCTCGAACATCGGCCATGGCCAGGGCCCCGGGACGGATGCGGGCAAGAGCTCCAAGCCGCGCAAGCCACCAAAAGTCCCCCGCGGTAAATTCTCCGTCCATTTTGCGCACTACAAGTGGCTCTACCTGCTGCTGGTGCCGGGGGTGGTGTACTTCGCGGTGTTCCGCTATGCCCCGATGTACGGGGTGTCCATCGCGTTCAAGGACTATGTCCCGTTCCTGGGCGTGAACGGCAGCCCCTGGGTGGGGACCCAGCACTTCCAGGACTTCTTCTCCAACCCGGACTTCCCGCGGCTGCTCGGAAACACGCTGATCCTGGCGTTCCTGAACCTGGGCATCGCTTTTCCGCTGACCATCGTCCTGGCACTGCTGCTGAACGAGGTCCGCCTCTCCATCCTCAAGCGCACCGTCCAGACGCTCGTCTATATTCCGCACTTCCTGTCCTGGACCATCGTGGCGTCGCTGAGCTTCCTGCTGTTCGCCCTGGACTTCGGCCCGCTGTTCCTGTTCCTGAACAACGTGATGGGCACGAACATCGATTTCCTGTCCGATCCGAACTGGTTCCGGCCGCTGATCGTGCTGCAGGAGATCTGGAAGAACACCGGCTGGGGTACCATCATCTTCCTTGCCGCGCTGGCCACCGTGGACCAGGACCAGTACGAGGCCGCCATCATCGACGGCGCCGGCCGGTTCCGCAGGGTCTGGCACATCACCCTGCCGGGCATCCGCTCCACCATCATCGTGATGCTGATCCTGGCCATCGGGCAGATGCTCAACACCGGGTTCGAACAGATCTACCTGATGACCAACGCCCTGAACCGGTCCGTGGCTGACGTGTTCGACACCTACGTGTACTTTGTGGGCATCACCCAGGGCGCCTACAGCTACTCCACCGCGGTCGGGCTCTTCAAATCCCTGGTGGGCATCGTGCTGATCTTCGGCACCAACGCCCTGGCCAAGCGCTTCAACCAGAGCGGACTGTTCTAATGAAGATTCACAACACCACCGGCGGGCGGATTTTCGACGCCGCGAACTACATCTTCCTGGCCCTGATCGGCATCATCACCCTGCTGCCGTTCATCTACGTGATCGCAGGGTCCTTCGCCAACGAGGCCGAAATCACGCGGCGGGCGTTCTTCGTCTGGCCCGAACAGTTCACGCTGGGCTCCTACGAGTACATCTTCTCCACCCCAGCATTCACCAGGGCGCTGGTGACCACCATCCTGGTCACCGCCGTCGGCACCCTGGTCCAGCTCGCGTTCACCGTGACCATGGCCTACCCGCTGGCCAAGAAGACCCTCCGCGGACGGCAGGTCATCCTGTCCCTGGTGGTCTTTGCCATGGTGTTCTCCGGCGGCATGATCCCCACCTTCCTGCTGGTCAAGGACCTGGGCCTGCTCAACTCCTACTGGGCGCTGATCCTGCCGGCGGCCATCAACCCGTTCAGCCTGATCATCATCAAGAATTTCTTCCAGGAACTCCCGCAGGAGCTTGAGGAATCGGCCAAGATGGACGGCGCCACCGAAATCGGTATCCTGTGGCGGATCCTGCTGCCCCTGTCCAAACCCGTCCTGGCCACCTTCGCCCTGTTCTACGCCGTGGGCATCTGGAACGACTTCATGTCGCCCCTGCTCTACCTCTCTGACAACTCCAAGTGGACCCTGCAGATGTACCTCCGCCAGGTCACGGCGTCGTCGGACCTGCTCGGCACGGGCAACGTGGATCCGAACTACATCCCGCCCGAACAGGGCATCAAGTTCGCGGTCATTGTGGTGGCCACCCTGCCCATCCTCATCTTCTACCCGTTCCTGCAGAAGCACTTCGCCAAAGGCATGCTCATCGGCTCCGTCAAGGGCTGAGCCTGCACCACGAGAGAAAGCACAGCATGAAAATCCTGCTCGCCGGAGATTCCACGGTGGCAAACTGCCCCACGCACGAGTACCCCATGAGCGGCTGGGGAGCGCAGCTTGCCCCGCATTCCTATACCTGGGCGGCGGTGCACAACTTCGCCAAGGGCGGGGCCAGCACGGAGTCCTTCCGCGAGGAAGGGCTGTGGGGCCGCCTGCTGGCGGAGGCCGGGGAGGGGGACCTGGTCCTGATCCAGTTCGGCCACAACGACCAGAAAAAGCAGCACCTCGCGGCCCGGACCGGCTACGCCGCCAACCTGCGCACCATGGCGGGGGAGGTGCAGAACCTGGGGGCGCTCCCCGTACTGTGCACCCCGGTGGAGCGCAGGCACTTCCTGGACCGGCCGTCGTCGGGCGCTGCTGCTGCGGAACAAAGGCTGGAACAGAGCCTGGAGGACTATCCGGAGGTGGTGCGGGAGATCGCCCTCGAGCTGGGACTTCCGGTGCTTGACCTGAACGCGTGGACCCGCCGGCTGTACCTGCAGCTGGGGCGGGAGGAATCGGCGCCGCTCTTCTGCCACTTCGAGCCGGGGTCGCATGCCTACTGGCCGGACGGCCTGGCGGACAACACCCACTTCTCCCAGCAGGGAGCAGCAGTGGTGGCGGGGCACGTTGCCGCCCGGCTCGGTAAGCTGGGCCTGGTGCCCGGCAGCCTGGTGCGTACTGCGGCGGGACGCGGCTAGGTGGGCACGCCCGGCACCGAGGCGAAGGTGCTGTACAGCAACGCCCTCACGTCCCCGGCGGACGTGGCGGACTGGGTGGCGGAAGGGCCGCTGAGCCTGGGGACCCACCAGGGCGCCCTGGAACTGTCAGGTTCGCTGGACGACGCAGAATTCGGGGACCATGCGCACTGGACGTTCTGGTGCCCGGTGGAGCTCCCGGACGGCATCCGGATCAGCTGGGAATTCCTGCCGCTGGAGGAACCGGGCCTGGCCATGCTGTTCTTCGCCGCCCGGGGGCACGGCGGGCATGACCTGTTTTCCAGTGCGCTAACGCCGCGGACTGGGTACTACCCGCAGTATCATTCCGGGGACATCGATGCCCTCCACGTCTCCTATTTCCGGCACAAATACGAGTCGGAGCGGGCTTTCCGGACCTGCAACCTCCGGAAGAGCGCCGGGTTTGACCTGGTGGCGCAGGGTGCCGATCCGCTGCCGCCGGCCGGGGACGCGGTGGACTTCTACCGGATGGAGGTGGTGAAGGACGGGCCGCGGGTGGCTTTCGCCATCAACGGGCTGCCGCTTTTTGAGTGGCACGATTCTTCCCCGTCCCCGTCCCCGTCCCCGTCCCCTGCCCCTGCCGCGGCCGTGCTGGGCGGCGGATACCTGGGCTTCCGGCAGATGGCCCCGCTCCGGGCGGCGTACCGGAACCTGGTGGTGGAGGAGCTTTAGTCCGCTAGGGAGCGGGATCCGACGTGTGCTTCTTCGTCGGCCGGTAGCCGGCGAGTTCGGCGCGAACGTCACCTTCCTCGTGCTGGCCCTTCTCCTTGCCGAACGGCAGGGCCTTCAGCAGCGGGTGCAGGACAGCCATCACTGCGAGGCCCCAGGCGAGTCCCAGGATGGCTGAGCAGAGGGTGTTCACGAGCCAGGCCAGGAGGCCGCCAATCCCCGCGATTCCGGCAACCGGGGCCTCGAGGGCGTGGACCAGGTCATACGGCAGGTGCCAGCCGAGGTCGTAGGCCCCCTGGAGCATGATGTGTCCGCCAACCCACAGCATGGCGACTGTCCCGATCAGGGTGATTGCGGCCAGCACGCCGGGCATCCCCTTGACGAGCATCTCACCAAAGCGCTGCGAGCCCGCAGATTCCTTGGCGGCAAGGTGCAGGCCAATGTCGTCCATCTTGACGATCAGTGCCACGGCGCCGTACACAAGCACCGTGATGGCGAGGGCCACGACCACCAGGATGGCGGCCCGCGCCCAGATGGATTCCGCGGCAACCTCGTTCATCGAGATGACCATGATCTCGCAGGACAGGATGAAGTCGGTGGTGATGGCGCCCTTGACCACCTTCGCTTCCGCCTCCGGACCGCGCTCGACTGCCGGCGCCTTTTCGTCCGAGTGGTCCCGGCGGAGC
>NZ_JBJURL010000208.1:0-576 GCF_046097905.1 Pseudarthrobacter sp. NKDBFgelt
GGTTCCGGTGAGAGGACCCTTCTGGGGCTCGTCGATCTGCTTGCCGAACGGGGACTTGATCTCCTCGAACGGCTCAATGAGTCCGTCCTCGGCTGGAAGTCAGCCGGAGGAAGGGACCAAAACCGCAAGTGGGTCTTCTGCATTCTTGTGAGCCTGCCGCAGGTCCATCCGCTGACTGGCGAGATCGGCGCAACCCTTCCGATGGCGTTCCTCTGCCACATGAGCCCGGGCGCCATCGGCGTCGCGATGGGGTTGCTCGAGTCGAACACCAGCGACGCGGTGAAGGACGTCAGCTACGTGATGAGGTTCGGAGCCAAGCTGTCCGCGGACGGCCTCCGAGAGATCCCCGTGCAGATCGCTCCGGTGCACCTCGAGCTTGACGGCGCCGGAGCCGCGAGAATGGCTGGACGCGCCGCCCCCGACCTCAGGCGCGTCGTGATGATTGGAGCAGGCTCGCTCGGGTCGCAGCTCGCCGAGAGCCTGGCCCGTGAGGGCCTATTCGCTTGGACGGTGATCGACCCCGACACCTTCCTTCCCCATAACGCCGCGCGACACAGCCTGACCCGTGAGCAGTTC
>NZ_JBJURL010000031.1:0-46552 GCF_046097905.1 Pseudarthrobacter sp. NKDBFgelt
GCTGCCGCGTACCGGCGCGACCCGCACTCGGTGGCAAAACGCGCCAGCCATGCGGTGAACGACCGAACCGTGACCCTCCGCCCGGCGCCGGACACCATGGCCCGCCTGACCGCTCTGCTCCCGGTCGCGCAGGGCGTCGCCGTGTACGCCGCCCTGACCCGCCACGCCGACACTGCCCGGGCCAACGGTGATGAACGCTCCAGGGGCGCGGTCATGGCCGACCAGCTCGTCGAAAACATCACCGGCACCCCCGGAGGGGTCAGCAGCATCGAAGTCCAGCTCGTCATGACCGACCGCACACTCTTCCAGGGCGACAGCGAACCCGCCCGCCTCGCAGGCTACGGCACCGTCCCCGCCCACTGGGCCAGACGAACAGTCCTCGGAGAAGACACTGACACCGCAGAGTCCACCACGTGGCTCCGCCGGCTCTACACCGCCCCCGGCACCGGTGAGCTGCTCGCCATGGACTCCAAGGCCCGGCTCTTCCCTCCCGGGCTCCGCCGGTTCCTCCAGGTCCGCGACGACACCTGCCGCACCCCCTACTGCGACGCGCCCATCCGCCACCACGACCACATCACCCCCTGGCACAGTGACGGCACAACCACCAGCACCAACGGCCAAGGCCTCTGCGAAGCCTGCAACCACACCAAAGAAACACCCGGCTGGACAGCCACGCCGGTACCCGGGCCCAGGCACACGGTGGAACTCCACACCCCCACCGGCCACCCACCACTCCACGGCGCCTCCCCCACCCGGCACAGGGCTGGACACGAGCCCACCAGGCGGCACGGGCTTTGCCGTGGCGGCCAGGTCGGCTACCCGGGGCAGCCGGAAACGCCGCAGAAGACAGCGTCAGCAGGCCAGGGTGCTCAAGAGCCTCCGCTTCAGCCGACGGGAGGCGGCGTGAGTTTGCGCTATGCCACGGACCCAGACTCGAGGGCCGCACGCAGCTCGCGCACCGCCGTCGTCCCTCCAGCCATAAACCACTCCAAACCGTTGACCCGCACCGTGTCCACGGCGCCTCCGGCAGCCCGGACGATGGCCTTGCCGGGCAGCCAGTCCCATTCCGGGCAGCTGTGCTGGAACCAGCACCCGATCTGGCCGTCCGCCACCCGGCCAAGGTCGCACGAGCCGGAGCCGAGCATCCGCAGGGCTGCAGCCGACGTCGCCGCCGCGTGCCAGGGCATGGCGCACAGCGGATCCATCAGCCAGCTGGGGTGGATGTAGGTTGCCGCCCCCAGCTGGGCCGCGGGGGTAGCATTGCGCTCTCCCCTGTTGTCGTGGAAAACCGTCAGCCGTTCACCGTTGAGGCTGGCCGGATGCGCCCGGCCACCAAGCCAGAGCTTGTCCTCCTCCGGCTGGAAGATGGCACCAAGCAGCACATCGGACTGGTCCTTCAAGGCGATGGCCGAGCACCAGTACGTGGAGCCGTGCAGGAAGTTGTACGTGCCGTCCACCGGATCGATGACCCAGGTCCGGCCGCTGCTGCCCTGTACCGATGCGCCTTCCTCCCCCAGGATGCCGTCCTGTGGCCGGCAGCGCTGCAGCTGCTCCAGGACATAGGCCTCTGCCGCATGGTCAGCGGCGGTCACGACGTCTGAAATGGAGGTCTTCTGCTGTGACTGCAGGCCTGCCATCCGCATGAGCAGCGCCAGCTGCCCGGCCTCCCGCACCAGGGCTGCTGCCAGCTGGTAGTCGTCCAAAGATGGGTCAAGTTCAACAGCGCTGTGCCGGCCAGTGGTCATGGCTTCAGTTTAAGGGGCGCGATAATGAAGCCATGGCCAAAACACCTGCCCAGCGGATCAAGAAACACGGCTCGAAGGCGGCGGTACCGCAGCACCATCTGCCGCCGGTGGTGAACCCCACCACGGCGCGCACGCCGCAGAAAGCCCAAAACAACAGCAACCTCATCCTGATCGCCGGCGTGGTGGCCAGCCTGTTCCTCTTCTGGTACCTGCACCTGCTGACCCTGGAGCAGATGCGTGACCTCTCCACAGGCCTGGCCATGCCGGACTCGCTCATTGGAGGCTTCGATGCGGCCTACGTCAGCCAGCTCCAGGCCGTGATGGACGACGACGCGCGCGGCCAGCTTAACTACGTGCACAAAACAGCGGGGACCCTGTTCCCGCTGATCTTCGGATTCACCTGGCTGCTGCTGATCGGCACGAACGTGGCCCGGAAGGCCCTGCGCTGGGCGCTCTGGTCCTTGCCGCTGTTGTTCGTTGTGGTCCGGCTCTGGGGCAACGCCGCCATCGACGGAGTGCTGGCCTCGGGAACTGCCGACGCCGGCCAGGTGGCCCTCGCCTCGGGACTCACCGTGGCCGGTTGGGTCCTCTTGGTCCTCAGCCTGCTGGCGGGCGCCGCCGCCGTTGTCCTCGGCGCCCGCAAGCCCAAGGCCGCTAGCTGAGGGCTGCCCGGGCCCGCATCATTTTGCGGTGGCGGTGGACCTGGCGGGCAATAACCAGTCCTGCAGTGGCCATGCCCAGGGTAACCGGATAACCCATGAGCCGCTCAAGCGTGCCAGGCTCCGGAACGTCCATTCCCGTCAGGCCCCCCGTCCCCAGGGCGGTGAGGGATACGGCACCGCACACCAGGATGAACCAGGCGAAGTTTGTCTTCCGCAGCCAGAGGATGCCCAGGACCAGCAGGGCGGCGGCCCCGGCGAGGAAGTACATCACCGCCCCCACGATGTGCCAGCCGGAACCTACGTCCTCGGGTACCAGCCCCACGATCACAGTGCCTGCCCCGGCGGTCCCGGTCAGGATCCGGACCCAGACAGCTGCCAGCCAGGGCCCGCGCCGCGGCTGCACCCGCAGATCCGCCCGGGCCGCCACGCAGAGCAGCCCGGAGCTCAGCAAAAGGCCACCCAGGAGCATGCCGAGCCCCTGGACCACGAATGAGGCGTTCATCAGCCAGTTCAATGGAGAACAGACCTCGCGGCCGTCAAAGATGCCGCAGTTCAGGGCGCCAAGGTCACTGATGTACCCCGTCCGCAGGTCATAGGGCCTGGGGCCCGCCCAGGCACCGATCACTGCCGCCTCCGCGGCAAAATACTGCAGGACGCTCAGCACCGACCAGGCGCCGATGTACTGGCGGGTGGACGCGGTATCCGGAATTAACGTGGCAGGCCTGGCGGTGGACGGCGCTGAACTCATGCCTTGAGCGTAGTACGGCCCAGCACCTTGTATGCTTGTATCCGTGTCCGGCCGGACTGGCCTGCCGATCCGCCGGATGCTAAGCCCTCGTAGCTCAGTGGATAGAGCACGGCTCTCCTAAAGCCGGTGTCGTTGGTTCGATTCCAATCGAGGGCACTTGAACTTTCCTCCCCCGGAGTTCGCGCTCCGCGCCTACCTCCTCGGCCCCGCCTCACCCGGCCCCGCCGCGGACGCTGCCAGCGCCGGGCAGTGGACGGTCCAGCGGGACCTGTTGGACCGTGCGGATGGCACCCGCGGAACCTTCTCCGGCGTCGTACATTTTGTCCCCACGGACGACGGCGGCCTGGCCTTCCGTGAGGAAGGCACCATGCGCTGGCCCTCCTTCACGGGCCCCGCCTCCCGCGAATACCTCCTGCGGGCTGCCGGGGGCCCGGATGCGATGGACGTGTTCTTCCCTGACGGCAGGCCTTTCCACCGGATGAGCTTCACTCCGGCGTCCAACCTTGACAACCACTGGTGCGATCCCGATACCTACCGCGTTACGTACGTCTATGGGGGCCAGGACAGGTTCAGCTACACCTGGGACGTCCAGGGCCCCCGCAAGGACCTGCTGCTGACGTCACACCTGGTGCGCAGGCAGGGCCCCGCAGCATGAAAAACCGCATTGTGGTCTCGGCTGTCTGTGTCTTCGACAAGACTGGCCGGCTCCTGACCGTGAGGAAACGCGGCACGGCCATGTTCATGCATCCCGGCGGCAAACCCGAGGCCGGGGAGACAGCCGTCCAGGCGGCAGCACGTGAGCTCGCGGAAGAAGTGGGCATCGTCCTCGATCCCCGGGAACTGCAGCTGATGGGGGTGTGGATCGCCGATGCCGCGAATGAGGCCGCCACGGACATCGAGGCAACAGTTTTTATGGCCCCGGGAGTGTGGGAGGCCCACCCTTCCGCGGAAATCGCCGAGATCCGGTGGCTGACGCTGGGCGCCGAACCCACCCGGGACCTTGCCCCGCTGCTGACGGACCATATCCTCCCGGAGCTGGCAAGGTCCGGCAGCGCGGACGGGCAGGCCTAGAGCTCGGGAACTGCCTCCTGGGCAACAGCGGTGGCCTCGTTGAACTGCGTGCGGTAGAGCTCGGCGTACCGCCCCTCCGCAGCGAGGAGTTCGGTGTGGGTCCCGCGTTCCACAATCCGGCCGTCCTCCACCACCAGGATGGCGTCCGCGGCGCGGACGGTGGAGAGGCGGTGCGCAATCACGACGGCGGTGCGCCCCTCGAGTGCCGCCCCGAGGGCAGCCTGCACGGCAGCTTCGTTGGTGGAGTCGAGCGCCGCCGTTGCCTCATCGAGGATGACCACCCGGGGCTGGGCGATCAGCAGCCGGGCGATGGTGAGACGTTGGCGTTCACCGCCGGAAAGCCGGTAGCCGCGCTCCCCCACCACGGTGTCCAGCCCGTCCGGGAGTGACCGGATCATGGACTCCAGCCGGGCCTGCCGGATGGCCTCCCACATGTCGGCCTCGGTGGCGTCCGGGCGGGCGAGCCGCAGGTTGGAGGCAATGCTCTCGTGGAACAGGTGGCCGTCCTGGGTCACCATGCCCAGTGTGTCCCGGAGCGAGTCGAAGGTCAGGTCGCGGACATCCACCCCTTTTCCGGGCGTCACTCCACCAAAACGGACAGCGCCGGAATCGACGTCGTAAAGCCGGGCCAGCAGCTGCGCGATGGTTGACTTGCCGGCACCCGAAGAGCCCACCAAGGCCACCGTCTGCCCGGGCTCAACCCGGAAGCTGACCCCGTGCAGGACTTCCTCGCCGCCGCGGGTATCCAGGGTGGAGACGTCTTCGAGGGAGGCCAGGGACACCTTGTCCGCAGAGGGATAGGAGAACCGGACATCGTCGAACTCCACGGAGAGCGGGCCGCGCGGCGATTCCACAGCGTCCGGCTTCTGGCTGATGAGCGGCTTGAGGTCAAGGATTTCGAAGACGCGCTCGAAGCTGACCAGTGCACTCATGATCTCCACCCGCGCGTTGGACAGTGCAGTGAGCGGGGCGTACAGCCTGGTGAGCAGCAGCGCCAGGACCACGACGTCGCCCGCAGCCAGTTGGCCGGTGATCGCCAGCCAACCGCCCATCCCGTAGACCAGGGCGAGCGCGAGCGCAGAAACGAGGGTCAAGGCCGTGACGAAGGTAAACTGCAGCATGGCGGTCCGGACTCCGATGTCACGGACACGTCCTGCGCGGACGGCGAATTCCCGGGATTCCTCGTGGGGGCGCCCGAAGAGCTTGACCAGGGTGGCGCCGGGGGCGGAGAAGCGCTCGGTCATCTGCGTGCCCATGGCGGCATTGTGTTCCGCCGCTTCGCGCCGCAGGTCCGCGAGTTTGGAGCCCATGCGCCGGGCGGGGATGAGGAAGACCGGCAGCAGGATCATCGCCAGGACCGTCACCTGCCAGGAGGTTCCCAGCATCACGATGAGGGTCAGGACCAGGGCCACCACGTTGCTGACCACGCCGGACAGGGTGCCGGCGAAGGCGGACTGGGCACCGATCACGTCATTGTTCAGCCTGCTGACCAGCGCCCCGGTGCGTGTGCGGGTGAAGAACGCTATGGGCATCTTCTGCACGTGGTCAAAGACCCTGGTGCGCAGGTCCACGATCACGCCCTCGCCAATCGTGGACGAAAGCCAGCGGTTCACCAGGCCCAGGCCTGCCTCTGCTACGGCCACGACGGCGATCAGCACGGCGAGCCGCACCACTTCCCCGGTGGCGGCCTTCGCCACGATGGCGTCCACCACCTGTCCGGCGAGGACAGGCGTGGCAACGGCGAGGAACGCCATCACCACGGACAGTGCCACGAAGGCGATTAACTTTCCGCGGTGCGGCCGGGCAAAGCCCAGGACACGCTTCAGGGTGGCCTTCGAAAAGGGTTGGGAACCGCTCGTCGACCGGGTGATCTTGTACAGGGAGCTCCAGGCCACCCCTTCCATGCTCATTGCTGCTGCTCCTCTACCGTTCCGTTGTCCACATTCCAACGTACATCCAGCCGTACGTTTTCCAGCAGCCTGCGGTCGTGGGTGACCAGCAGCAGCGCGCCCTCGTAGCTTTCCAGCGCTTCTTCGAGCTGCTCAATGGCCGGAAGGTCCAAGTGGTTGGTGGGCTCGTCAAGGACAAGGAGGTTCACGCCCTTGGCCTGCAGGAGGGCCAAAGCCGCCCGCGTCCGCTCCCCAGGTGACAGGGACTCCACAGTCCGGGACGTATGGTCGGCTTTGAGTCCGAATTTCGCCAGGAGTGTGCGGACCTCGGCCGGGTTCAGGTCAACGAGGACTGCTTCCACGGCGTCGGCCAGTGTCAGGTTGCCCGCGAGCAGTCCGCGGGCCTGGTCGATCTCGCCGATGGCCACGGAAGCACCCATCGCGGCACTGCCTGAGTCAGGCTGGATGCCGCCCAGCAGCAGGCGCAGCAGGGTGGACTTGCCGGCGCCGTTGGGCCCCGTGATGCCGATGCGTTCCCCGCCGTTGAGCTGCAGGTTGACGGGCCCCAGGGTGAAGTCGCCCTGCCGGACCACCGCGTCTCGGAGGGTTGCCACCACGGAGCTGGAACGCGGCGCTTTTCCGATCGAGAACTGCAGCTGCCATTCCTTCCGCGGCTCCTCCACCACGTCCAGCCGTGAGATCCGCGATTCCATCTGCCGCACCTTTTGGGCCTGTTTCTCGGAGGATTCCGTGCTGGCTGCGCGGCGGATCTTGTCATTGTCCGGACTCTTCTTGATTGCGTTCCGGACACCCTGGGAACTCCATTCGCGCTGGGTGCGCGCCCGGGACACCAGGTCGGCCTTGGTGGCCGCAAATTCCTCGTACTTCTCCCGTGCGTGCCGCCTGGCAACGGACCGTTCCTCCAGGAAGGCGTCGTAGCCGCCGTCGTACACGGCCACGGCGTTCTGCGCAAGGTCCAGTTCCACCACAGTGGTGACGCAGCGCGCAAGGAACTCGCGGTCGTGGCTTACCAGCACCACGCCGCCGCGCAGGCCTGTGACAAAGTCCTCCAGCTTGGCGAGTCCTTCGAGGTCAAGATCGTTGGTGGGCTCGTCAAGCAGCACCACGTCGAACCGGCTCAGCAGCAGCGCCGCCAGCGCCACCCGCGCTGCCTGCCCGCCGGAAAGGCCGGTCATGGCCGCATCCGGACCGGTGTCCAGCCCAAGGTCCGCCAGGACAGCGGGAAGCCGGTCATCAAGATCGGCCGCACCGGAGGCCATCCACCTGTCGAAGGCCAGCGCATAGGCGTCGTCCGCTCCGGGCGCGCCGCTGCCAAGGGCCTCAGCGGTGGATTCCATCTCAGCAGTGGCCTGGGCACAGCCGGTGCGGCGGGCAATGTAGCCTGCCACCGTTTCACCCGGCACGCGTTCGTGCTCCTGGGGAAGCCAGCCAACGAAGGCGTCGGCGGGGGCGAGGCTGACGGAACCTTCCTGCGGCTGGTCCACGCCGGCGAGGAGCCGCAGCAGCGTGGACTTTCCGGCTCCGTTGGCACCCACCACGCCCACCACGTCCCCGGGGGCCACTGTCAGGGAGAGCCCGGAGAAAAGCTGCCGGTGGTCGTGGCCGCCGGAAACGTCCTTCGCTACGAGGGTTGCAGTCATGGTTCTGTCCTTTCGCCACTGCGTCCGCAGCGGGTTTCCTGCCCGAGCACTGGCTGGCAGGGCCCTGACATTTACCCGGGGAGGAAGGAGCCCGGGCCGCAGGACATGAAAGAGCCCGCTGGTCCGGACTTGGGGGGTGTACGGACCAACGGGCTCGACCATCAAGCATAGTCGAAACGGCAGCAGGGGTAAAACCGCCAGGATGCGGCACGCTAAAATCGACACACCATCCGTTCTGCAGAGAGCTGTCCATGACCCTCCCCGCCAAGGCGTTCCAGCGCTGGCTGCAAGGCATTGCGCCGGACGCCAGCACGGCTGACGTCTGCAGGATCTCAGGGATCAAGAGGACCACCCTGGCCCAGCAGCTGGTCCGTGGAAAAGTCTCAGTCAGCACTGTGGTCAGCATCAGCCGCGCCTACAACGTGAATCCACTCTCGGCCCTGGCCACCTTCGAGGCCTACCAGGACCTGGCCGGTCCCCAGGTTCCGCCCACCCGTTGCGAACTTGTCAGCCAGGTCTCCACCCCCGACATCCTGCGCGCTGTCCTTGCCCGTCCGGCGATGGAGCCCGCCGGCTCCGGGACTGCGTCCCCGCCTCTTTCCGCCGCCCCGCACGCCACCTCGGTAAAAAACTGGGTTGACGCGATCGACGACGGCGAAGTGAGGCACCGCGTTTCCGCAGCCACCGGAGTGGCTCCCCAGAACTATTCAGCGCAGCTGACCGCCAACCGGCTGTCACCGGAGCTGGCGCTTGCCACCGCCCTTGCTGCCGGCGTTGGACCGGCCGGCGGCCTTGTGGCCACCGGCCTGATCACCGAAGAGGAAGCGGGCTGGCCGCCGGGTGCGCGGCAGGCCGCCCTGGACAGCCTTTCCGACGGCGACCTCACCGCCTTGGCGGGCGACAGGCTGCAGGCATTGGGCAAGGTGCTGCGACGCCAGGAGCAGGATCAGGCACAAACGGAAAAGATCTGGGAGAACCTGGGATGATCGAAATTCTTCAGTGGTCCACGCTTGCCACCTGCGGACTCATCGCTGCAGCCCGGGTGCCCAGCGCCATCCGTGGAGAGAACAGGTCGCTGTTCTACATCTTCGGACTGATGACCGTCGCCATCCTCCTGAGCATCGAGGCGCCCTACGTGGCCATCGACCAGGCCCTGGGCGGCATCAACCTGGCCAACCTGCTGCTGCGCTTCATCATCTTCGCAGCCATCTATTTTGTCGGGATCCGGGTCACCCGCGGTTTCGGCGCCGACAGCGCGTACCGGCTCATCACGGGTAAAGCGGGCATGGTTGTGCTGCTGGTCATCTCCCTTGCGTTGATGGTCCTGTTCTTCATGATGGATACAGTGGGTTCCTCGGCAGGCCTTGCAGCTGTGTCAGAAAAGAGCGAACGGAACTTTGTTCTTGTTGAATACTACGGAGCAGCCGGACGGGCTTATCCCGCGTACATATCCTTGGTGCTGCTGCCTGCCATGGTCCGCGCTGTCCGAAGCCGCCTGCCCTTGCTGGTGCGGGTCGCTGCCGCGCTCCTCGCAACAGGCGGAGTAGCTATCGCCCTGACACTGCTCTTTCCCGCGGTGCCTCCGGAGTGGGGGGCGGCGGAGTTCGTCATCAACTACACGGCCGTGCTGTGCTTCGTCCTTGGCCTGGCGCTGATCTGGGCTGCAAGGGTACGAAGCAGCCGGACCTCGCCTGCCAAGAGGACATATACCGAAAAGTAACCCTGCTGGCTTTCACAAATTCATTAGAATGTGAAACAATCATGATTGTGTGAAGGTGGAGCGCAGGTCGTTTTCGAACGGGGATAAATTCCAAAGCGTTGGCCGCTCCGGGGGCCTTCACACCTATTGGGGGGATGAGTGGTGGCGGCCGTTGGGGACCGCCCCCACTCAGCCTGGTTAAGGCCCGTTTTGGCCGATCGTGGCAAACGTGAGCAGCCCGAAGTGCCCGGCCCCACGCTCCGGTTCAGTTAGCTGGTGATTGCCGCGGCCGAGCAGGCGAACCGCAGGGTCACCAACTGGAAAGGCCGGAGGCCAAGTTCCGCTCCGTCAGCGCTGACGTTCACACCTGGGGCCTCGAGCGGACGTTCCAACAAATCGACCGGTGTGACGCCCTGCACGGGAAAGTTCGCGGTCAGCTTTCCTGCAGACCGTTGGCCCAAGGACTCGTAGAGCCGGACAACCACGTCCCCGGACCCGTCCTCGGCCAGCTTGACGGCCTCAATCACCAGGGCAGGGTTCGTCACGGAGAACAGCGGTTCCACCGGGGAACCGCCGCGGACCAGCCTGGGAACAAGGTTGGTCCGGTAGCCCTCCTCCACTGCGCCGGCAATATCCGCCCCCGGACGGATGGTGACGGTCAACTCATGCAGGCCTCGGTCCGCCTCCGGATCAGGGAACTTGGGAGCGCGCAACAGTGACAGGCGCACCGTCGTGGTTGTGCCGCCGTCGTCATCCCTGATGTTCCGCGCCACGTCGTGGCCGTAGGTGGAGGAGTTGGAAATCGCCACACCATACCCCGGCTCCGCCACATGGATCCAGCGGTGGGCACAAATCTCGAACTTTGCCGTTTCCCACGACGTATTCGTGTGGGTGGGCCGGAACACGTGGCCAAACTGCGTCTCTGCAGCCGACCTGTCAGCCCGGACGTCCAGCGCGAAGCCGAGCTTCAGCAGTTTCTCGCGTTCCTGCCAGTCCACCGAGGTGGTGATGGAGAGGGACGGGCTGCCCGGCGCAAGTGCGATCCGTTGGGTAATGGTGGAAGCGCCAGCCAGCCGCTCCACCAGCACCACGCCGTCTGCCTCTTCGTGAACCAGCCGGACGGAAGCGGCCCGGGTGAGCGGCGTTACGTTGCGCCGGTAGAACTCGTCGATGTCCCAGGCGTCCCACTCGTTGGGAGTGTCGCGGTGCAGCTCAAGGAGGTTTCCCCGCTGGCCGGGAGCAATCGATTCCCGGCCACTGGCGTAATCCACCAGCGAGGCGATAAGCCCGTCGGCGTCCAGGACGGCGCGGATGACTCCGTTGTCCAGGACAAAGCCCCCGTTGTCCGGGTTGGCCTGGACCCTGCCCTCCGTTGCAGCCGGCTCGCCTGCAGCCAGTGCAGGCACGCCGTCCCGGGCATGCGGCGCAGCGTTCAGCAGGAATGCCCGGTCGCCGCTGCCCAGCACGGCGGCGGCAGCCCCGCCGATGATGGCCTCAAGGGCATCACTGACGGCCTGGTAATTTCGCTCGGCATCGTGGTGGACCCAGGCGATGGAACTGCCGGGAAGGATGTCGTGGAACTGCTGCAGGAGGACCAGCCGCCACAACCGCTTGAGTTCCGCAGCCGGGTAGGCGAACCTGCCGCCGGTGCGCACAGCAGCCGTTGCGCACCACAATTCTGCCTCCCGCAGCAGGTGCTCACTGCGGCGGTTGCCCTTCTTGGTCCTGGCCTGGCTGGTATAGGTTCCGCGGTGCAGCTCGAGGTACATCTCGCCCACCCAGACCGGCAGGACCGGGTAGTCAGCCTCGGCCTGCGTGAAGAAGCTTTCCGCGGAGCCGATCCGGACCTTTGGGGAACCTTCCAGGTCCGCGGCGCGTGAGGCAGCAGCCAGCATTTCCCGCGTTGGTCCGCCGCCGCCGTCGCCATAGCCGAACGGCACCAGTGACACTGTGCCGTGGCCGTGGTCGCGGTAGTTCCGCTCCGCGTGGGCAAGTTCGCGTCCGCTCAGCTCCGAGTTGTAGGTGTCCACAGGCGGGAAATGGGTAAAGAGCCGGGTGCCGTCGATGCCCTCCCAGTTGAAGGTGTGGTGCGGCATCCTGTTGACCTGGTTCCAGGAGATTTTCTGGGTCAGGAACCAGCGGCTGCCTGCGGACTTGACGATCTGCGGCAGCGCAGCGGAGTATCCAAACGAATCCGGTAGCCAGGCCTCGTGGCAGTCCACACCGAACTCCGCGAGGAAGAAGCCCTTGCCCTCTACGAACTGCCGCGCCATTGCCTCACCGCCAGGCATATTGGTGTCCGATTCAACCCACATCCCGCCGACCGGAACGAACTGGCCGGCACGGATCTTCTCGCGGATGCGGCCGAAGAGTTCGGGATAGAACTCCTTGATCCAGGCGAACTGCTGGGCCGAGGAGCAGGAGAATACAAAGTCCGGGTTCTCGTCCATCAGCGCCACGACGTTGGAAAACGTCCTGGCGCATTTCCGGACAGTCTCCCGGACCGGCCAGAGCCAGGCGGAATCGATGTGGGCATGACCGGTGGCTACCAGCTGGTGCGCAGAGGCATATGCCGGCCGGGCAAGTACGTCCGCGAGCACTTCGCGTCCTGCGGCAGCGGTTCCGGTTACATCGTCCGGATCCATGATGTCCATCATGCGCTCGAGGGCCCTGAGGATCTCGTGCCGCCTGGGCAGTTCCAGGGGCAGTACCGCCATGAGGCCTGAGAGAGTTGAAATATCCTGCTGCAGTTCCCAGACGTTCTGGTTCAGTTCGGCGATGACAATGCTTCCCAGCCTGTACTGCGGTGCTGCCCCGGCCGTTGACTTATCCCCGTAGGGCGTGGGGGCGAACGTCCAGCCCTGGGCGACGTCCGGATTCGCCGCAGCTTCAACGTAGAAGTCCACCGCCATGCCGCCACCCAAGAGTTTCAGCGGGATGTACTGGTTCCGGGGCGAGACCGCCTTGATGATGGTGCCGTCCGGGCGCCACGCGATGCCCTCGCACTGAAACCCGGGTATTTCAACGGTGAACCCAAGGTCCACCAGCACTTCAACGGTGGTGTCCGGTTCCGTGCCCCATGATTCGGGAACTTCCCCCTGGAGACGGAGCCACTTGGTGCCCCAAGGCTTTCCCCACAGTGCGCCGTGTTCCTGCGGCTGGAATTTTTGCCGCATGGCTTCCAGCGCGGGGACGGGTTCATCCGGGGCATCCCAGCTGCTCAGCGTGAGGGGAAGGGTCCGGCTGTAGACCGCAGGGGTGATGCGCTCCCGCACGAACCTGTGCAGGCGCACTTCAGTGATCCGGCGGTCGTCATGCAATGTGTGCCCTCTTTAGCGCTTGGGACTGGATCCTGGTGTCCATTCGATGGATAAATCTACCTGCTGGCACCCCTTTTACCAACCCTTTCGAAACCGTTTCCCGGCTGTTTTCCGGGCCAGCAGGCAGCTGGGTTGGCCTACGACGGCGCAGCTGCCACCGGCCGCCGTATCCTCCCGTCACCTGCGTAGATGTTGAGGCTGGTTCCCCTGCTGAAGCCGGCGAGTGTCAGGCCGCTGGCCTCGGCCAGTTCGACTGCAAGGCTGGATGGCGCACTCACGGCAGCAAGGACGGGTATTCCGGCCAGCGCAGCCTTCTGGACAAGCTCGAACGATGCCCGTCCCGAGACCTGGAGGACCGTGCCGCTCAGCGGCAGCAGGCCCTCCCGCAGGGCCCACCCCACCACCTTGTCCACGGCGTTGTGCCGTCCCACGTCCTCCCGGAGGCACAGAAGGTTCGCGCCGCCGTCGTCCTCAATCCGGAAGAGCCCGGCAGCGTGGACGCCGCCGGTGTCGTCGAAGAGGCGCTGGGACTCCCGAAGGATGTCCGGGAGCGAGGCAAGCACCTCGGCGGAAACGCTGAGGGAATCTGCGGCGGGACTGTAGTGCGAGGACTTGCTGACGGATTCGATGGAATCAGTGCCGCAAATGCCGCACGAACTGGAGGTGTACACGTGCCGGCCTATGGACGGAGCCTCTACATCCGGCCGCAACTGGGCCTCCACCACGTTGAAGGTTTGCACGCCGTTTTCGTCTTCCCCTGCGCAGAAGCGCAGCGAGACGAGTTGCCCGGAATCCCAAATGACGCCCTCGGACACCAGGAACCCGGCCACCAGGTCGAAGTCATGGCCGGGGGTCCGCATCGTGACGGAGTAGGACATGCTGCCCAGCCGTATTTCCAGCGGCTCTTCCACCGCTAGGACATCCTCCCGGTACCGGACCGGGAACTCGAGGGCATTCGGCGAGCCATCCAGCACGTACTTGTGCACCTTGCGGCGCTGGGTTACACGTCCCATGTCCCACCGTTCCTGTTCATGGTTCCATCATCGCAACCGCCCCGTGGTGACGCCAGCGCAGCCGGCCCCTCCCGGGCTTCGTCAGCCAAGGAGTTCGCTCCAGTCCACGGGACCGGTGGCGGCCGGCTTTGCAGCTGTCCGGCCTGTCCTTCCGGCGCTGCGCGTCTTCGGCCTGGCATTGGGGTCAGGGGGCGCAGGGATGGGCTGCCCCCAGGGCAGGGCGAAGGCTGGCACCAGCTCACCGAGCTTCACCCCGTGGGGAGGAACAACCATAACGCCGTCGGCGGAGGCCAGCCCCCGCATCATGCCCGGGCCGGTGTACTGGGCCGGGGAGGCCATCCCGTACAGCAGCCGGAACGGCATAAGGCGGGTGCGCCCCGGCTCCGGCTCGAGAGTGGTTCCGCACGGCACGTCCTGGACCGCCGGCATCTCGCCGTGCCCCAGCGCCGCCAGGAGCGGGGCCCCTACCGTGGACAGCGCAATCATGGCGGCAAGCGGGTTGCCCGGCAGTCCCAGCACGAAGCGCCCGTCCGGAAGTTCGGCCAGGACGGCCGGATGCCCCGGACGCATGGCCACGCCGTCGATGATCAGCCGCCCTCCCAGCTCAGCTACGGCCCGGCGAAGGTGGTCGGTGCCTGATTTTCCTGTCCCGCCGGTGGTGATGACGACGTCGGCCGGCAGGTCCGGCGCCCCCGGCACCTCCGGGACCACGTCCTCCAGCGCGCCCAGCCACTCGGCATAGGAATCGCCGATCCTCTGCTGCCCGCCGGGGATCCCGCCCAGCATGCCCACCACGGCCGGCAGTTGCGGGCCGAAGGTGTCCCGCACCTGGCCGGGGACGGGCACGCCGTGGCCAACCACTTCGGAGCCGGTCAGCAGCAGCCGGACCAGGGGCTTTCCCTGGACCACAAGTTCGTCATATCCAGCCAGGGCGGCCAGCGCCAGGTGTGCGGGGTTGAGCACCACTCCTGCCCTGACCAGGACGTCGCCCCCGGAAGCCTCCTCCCCCGCTTTCCGCACGTGCTGGCCGGTGCGGGGCTCGCCGGGGCGGGCCGTGCCGCCCGTCATCAGGATGGGCAGTCCGTCCTCGTCCTTGTCCAGCCGGGCACTTTCACTGCGCAATACCGACTTGCCACCCGGGGGGATGAGTCCCCCCGTGGCGATGGGACTGGCCTGGTGCGGGGCAAGGGGCGTACCGGGTTCAACCAGGATCCAGGGTCCGGTGCCGTTCACCGCCCAGCCGTCCATTGCCGACGACGCATAGTGGGGCATGTCCTGCAGCGCCACGATGTCCTGGTTCAGTTTCCGTCCGAGGGCAAGCTCCAGCGCAACCGGCCCGGCGGGAATCGGCTGGGCGGCGTCGAAAGCGGCCTGCCGGGCTTCGTCCCATGTGTGGTCGAGATGCCGGGGCTGGTCAGCTTCGGGTTTGCTCGGTTCCTCCTGGGCGTCGCTGGTCATTCGCCGGGAGTCCCGGCGGCTTCAGCATCGTAGTCGGCGGCCAGGGTGCGGGCCACGGCCAGCGCGGATTCCATGGAAGCGGCGTTCGTTGCCTGCCCGGAACCCGACGCCAGCCCAGCGGCATAACCCGCGATAAAGGTGGTCAGCGGTGCCGCCGGGCGGACCACCGAGTGGGCGGCCACACCAGCCAGGGCAAGGATGGCGTTGACGTCCACCTGGACGTCCTCGAGCTCATAGGCCTGGAGCAGGGACCTGCACCACTCCTCCAGCGTTTCATCCTGACTTTTCACGAACGTGCCTCCCAAGTTAACTGCGGCTGCGCCGGTCCTGGCCCTTGTCCTGGTTCCCGGCGGCAATCCCTAGTGCGGCGGCATCATCCCACGTGTCCACGTCTGCCGTGGAACCTGCGGGGACGGTGACAGGCTGCACCTCCAGACTAGCAAGGAGGGAGCGCACGGAGCCGTTGATTAAGGCACCGCGTGACGACAGTTCCGCCGCTGATTTTATTAACCCGGCCGTGCGGTAGATGCCGGCCAGCGGCTGGAGGGTCCCGTCACCGGAACGGGCCACGACGCCGTCACCCCCTCCCGGGATCAGCGCCTCCTTCAGTGCCGCTACGGCGTCCTGGACCAGCGGCATATCGCACGCCAGCACAAGGGTGTATTCCGTTGTGCTGCTGCCGTGCTGTGCAAGAGCCTCCAGCCCGGCCGCGATGGCTGCAGCCGGCCCCGCGAACTCCGGTTCTTCACGGCACCAGATCAGCCCGGGAGCGGAAGATTCCGGCCGGGGACCCACCACCACCGTGCTGGAGGCACCTGCGGACGCGGCAAGCGCACGCTGCAGGAGAGTGGCATTGTGGAAGACAAGGTCCTGCTTCGGCACTCCGCCCAGCCGGGACGACCGGCCGCCGGCCAGGATGAGGGCATCGAAGGGCAACCGGTTCTCTTCCACTCCCCCAGCCTAGTCACCAAGCGCATGGTGCGGGGTGGGGTCAGGCGGCGCGCTCGGGCAGCAGGAACGGGTCCCAGGCGGGGGTGGGCTTTTCGAGTTCCTTGATCTGCCAAATGGTTCCGTGCGGGGGCTCCGGGACGAACCGCAGCTTCCACCCCATCTCGGCGGGAGTATGGTCGCCCTTGACGTTGTTGCAGCGCAGGCAGGCCGCCACCAGGTTCTCCCAGGAATCGGCACCGCCGCGGGACTTGGGCTGGACATGGTCGATAGTGTGGGCTGCTTTTCCGCAGTAGGCGCACCGGTGGCCATCACGCCTCAGCACTCCGCGGCGGCTGACGGCCGTGGCCTGGTTGTATCTGGGACGGATATAGCGGTTCAGGAGGATAACGGACGGGCGGCCCAATATCTCCTGCGGTCCCACCACGGGATCATCACCCTCGGCAACCACGCTGGCTTTGCCTGTGAGCACAAGCACCAGCGCCCGGCGGAACGTGATGACCGCCAGCGGTTCATATCCAGCATTCAGAACGAGAGTGCGCATGCACGTACCTCTTCACGGCCGCACCCGTCAGGGGCACGAGGGCCGGCTGCCCTCGGCATGTCCGGGCTATGGATCGACACCACAAGAGTAAACATAGAAGCCCACTATCAGCTAATTGCGGTTTTCCAAAACTGCCGTGTCGGGTCCATTGGCGGGGTTCCCCGGGTGGCTGCGGGCTGCACTCCGCCGGCATCGTCCTTAAATGGAAGAACCCCTGCCGCGGGGCAGGGGTTCTTCGTGCCGTTCCCAGGGAAAGGCTAACGCGGGGCTCGTTAGTTCACGCGGATGAAAACAGGGCCGGAGCCAACATTGGCGCTGAAGACGACAGTCTGGTTTCCGTTGTATCCACCGTGGACAGCCTGGCCGTTGCCGGCGTAGACAGCGATGTGGGCCATGCCCGCGCCACCGTCTGCGTAGTAGATGAGGTCGCCCGGCTGGGCTTCCGCGGCGCTTACGGTGCGGCCCAGGGAGAGGTACCCTGCAGGCCAGTCGTGGAAGTTGATGCCCACTGCAGCCAGGGAGTTGGTCACCAGCATGGTGCAGTCCTGCGTGACGCCCAGCTGTGCGTACGCAGCGGAGAGGATGGCTGCGCCCTTGCCGCTGGCGGAAGCGGCAGGAGCTGCAGCGGGTGCAGAGGCGGTGGTTACCTTGGCGGTCACCTTGGGGGCTGCGGCAGGCTGGACGACGGCGGGAGCCGGCTCGGCTTCCTCGACCTCAACAGGAGCTGGCTCTTCCTCGACAACCACAACAGGCGCGGGCGTGGTGGTGACGGCCGGCTTCTCGAAGGTGATGGCGATGGTGGAAGCAGCGGAGATCGGCGCCTCGACAGAGGACTCAACTTCCAGGGTGGACGCCGGGGCGGAGTCGCGCTGGACGCTGGAGTCAGCCGCGTTTGCAGCGATGCCGCTGGTCAGCACCAGGCCTGAAGCAGCAGCAATAACCGCTGCCTGGCGGCCCATGCCGCCGGCGTTGCCGCCAACAGCCTTGGCGATAACGGCAATTGAGCTGGTCTTGGTGACTTCGGCGCGATGCCGTGCGGTGGCACGAGTAGTCATCAGTTCTCTCTTTCGTTTTCCTCAGGCCGTTGTGGGCACCAAGGGGTATGGGCGTGCCGGCATCTTGGGGGTACGCCGGCACGCCCCGAACGGGGATGTGGTGTTTGTGGAAAGCGTGGTGGAGCAAAGAAATAGCTCTTGGGCCCGAAGGCCCAAGAACTATTTATTGATCGTGAAGAAGGCGGAGCTTCCGGTGGCGGCCACCGAGTGAAGCAGCGTGCCCTGGGAGGGGTTGAGCGCGCTGATCATCATGCCGTTGCCGACGTAGATGCCTACGTGCGCGCCACCGTTCTGCATGACCAGGTCACCCGGCTGCGGGGTGGAGGTGGGCGTCATTGCCGTCCAGGCGTTGACGCGCGGGATGCTGATGCCGGCCTGGGCATAAACCCACTGGGTGAAGCCGGAGCAGTCCCAGCCGTTGGGGGTGGTGCCGCCCCAGACGTAGGGACGGCCGATGCCGGTGTACGCGAGTGCGGCAATGCCGGAGGTGGAGGCCGAGGAAACCGTTTCGGCCTGCTTCTCAGCTGCAGCTTCGGGAGCCGGCGCGGTGGAGGCCGACGCGGTGGAAGCCGTCCGGGTTCCGGAAGCAGTCCGGCTCTCGGAATCGGTCGACTGTGCCCGCACCGGTGCCGGCTTCGGAGCGGCGGTGGTCTTCACCACGGGACGCTCGAAGGAGACGGTGGCGGTGGGTGCTGCGGTCACCGCGAGGGCGGACTGGGCAGACCCGGACTCGGTGGAAGCGGAAACGCCGGCGGTGGTGTCCGCGGCGTTTGCAGGCAGGCCCATGCTGAGGATGAGACCGGAAGCGGCTGCGATAACGGCAGCCTGGCGACCTACTGTCCCGGCATTGGCACTAACAGCCTTGGACACGGTGTCCAAAGGGTTGGTACGAACCGTTTGCGCACGGTGGCGCGCAGAATTATGGCGTGAAGACACGAAGGTAGCCTCTCCCAATGCCTGCGAGGTGAGCTGTCGGATTCGGATGGGAGTCACCCGGCCACATCGCTTCCAAGGAAGCTTTGCGACTTAACCCCAAGGCCTTCGCTCAAGCAAAGACCAAAATTGGTTCCCCCGCCCCTGCCAGACGATGAAATGCGAACGGACCTTGAGCGGTGGCAGAGCTAGGCAATCCGCACAAGAGCGTCAACTTCGGAAAAGTTGACGCGAGTTAGACGGTACAGCAGTTTTCGTTGAATGTCACATTCAGGTCACGGCAGGTCACGATGATTCGAGAGTGAACCATCATTTGACTACAGCCAGCCGGTGGGATCGACGACTTCGCCGTTGACCTGGACCTCGAAGTGGAGGTGGCAGCCTGTTGAAGCACCCGTGGTGCCGCTGAGCGCGAGGACATCGCCGCGGGAGACCGTCTGGCCCTCGGTGACGCTGAAGGACGAGAGGTGGTTGTACGTGGTCTCCAGGCCGTTGCCGTGGTCCACGACAACCCGGTTTCCGCCGCCGTACTGGTGCCAGCCAACGAATGTCACAGTGCCGGTGGCTGCTGCCAGGACCGAGGTGCCGCACTGGGCCACGTAGTCCTGGCCGCGGTGAAAGTCACCGGAGCCGCCGGTGATCGGGCTGACCCTGTAACCGAACGGGGAGGCAGTGGACAGCGCGGCCAAAGGGGCTCCGAGGCTTCCGGCAGATGCTGCGCGGGATACGGAACCTGCGGACTGCGCGCTGAGCAGCTGCTTCAGTTTGCCGTCGGGGTCCGCCTGGGTCACCACGGCAGAGCGGCTGAAGTCGATCTGCGCGCCGGCCTCGGCCGATACCTGCGGCTGCGGAGTGATAGCCGAGGCTGCCACCGGGGTAACGCTGCCGGCACTGTCGGTGGCCATGACGGGGCTGGTGGCCGGAACGGTCACGGTCAACACCAGCCCGGTGGCGGCCAGCGCAATTCCGGCCTTCTGGCCGATTCCGCTGGCGGAGGCAAATTCAGTGATTTGCCGGAAGGGTCCTCGACGGCGGCGTGCATCACGGTGCGGATCGCGGGGGCGTTCCGTGGTGATGACCTCGACAACGCGCGGCGTTGAAACGGGGGCGGCCGCGCGGCGGCGCCCCTTGGGGGTCTGCATGGACAAGAAGGGTTCCTCTCTGGAAAGCCTGCGAAGTTAGCTGTCGGATTCGGGTCAGAGAGTTCACAGACCCGGTCCGCCTGGGCAAGCTCGGCACAGAGGTATCCCCGGAAGGATCCAACGCTGGAAGAGGCTTGCTGCTGACGGACTTCACCCCAAGGCAGTCCCCCGTCTGCCGGTTGTGGTTCCCCCGCCTCTGCCAGTAATGACTCGTGCACCTGATCCGCTGGCAGAGCTCGGCTCCGGATCAGGTAACGCTTTAGTATCTACGCTTGGGTTTAACTATAGGGCCAGAAGTCCCAAAGTAACAATTCCGTTATCTTTGCCTATTCTGCCCCAGCCGGGGTAGTAGGCCCGTTTACCGGATGGCAACGAAGACGTGGGCCGCCACTTCCGGTGGCAGCTCCAGGGCGCCCTCTATGCCGGGCACGCGGACCGAAATGTAGTCTCCCACCCGCTCCAGCGAGACTGCGGCCCCGGGGCGGATTCCACCCTCGTCCAGCTGGACCAGCAGTTCCGGTTCCACCTGGATCGGCTCAGCCAGGCGGCTTACGGTTACCTCGGACGCCGGGCCATAGGACTTCATTGCTTCCAGAAGGCTGATGGCCCCGTCGGCAAAGCCCTGTGATGCCTGGCCGCCGAGGGCAGCGAGGCCAGGGATGGGGTTGCCGTATGGGGACTCCGTTGGGTGGTCAAGCAGCTCGTAGATGCGCCGTTCCACGCGTTCGCTCATGACGTGCTCCCAGCGGCAGGCCTCGTCATGGACGTAGGCCCAGTCCAGGCCGATCACGTCTGCCAGCAGCCTCTCCGCCAGCCGGTGCTTCCGCATCACTTCGGTAGCGCGCTTCCGGCCAACTTCGGTGAGTTCGAGGTGCCGGTCTCCCGAGACCACCACCAGGCCGTCCCGCTCCATCCTGCCAATGGTCTGGGACACTGTGGGCCCTGAGTGGCGCAGGCGTTCGGCGATTCGGGCGCGAAGGGCAACGATATTCTCTTCCTCAAGCTCCAAGATGGTCCGAAGGTACATCTCCGTAGTGTCGATCAGATCCGTCATCCAGCTCAGCTCCTCGAGCGCAGTACCTTGCGTTGTCCCACCGTATCGCCTTCCGCGCGACGTAGTCCGTTGAAAAGCTTAGCCTATTTTGACTTTGTCCGAATAGTTGGCGGCCGTCACACCAGGCCGTCTCAGTGTCTGGACTATGACGGCGCCGGTTCCCGCCCCAACGCCTGTTCAGGCAGAATGAGGAGGGCCGAAAGTTGCAGTCACAGCCGACTGTCCGCCAAGCAACCACCCGTCCGGACCCTAGCCGCGTCCACGCCGAAATTGGAGCACCTGTGAGCGAAAACAGCATCACTATTCCCGCCGACCTCCTGCCCAAGGACGGACGGTTCGGCGCTGGCCCGTCAAAGGTCCGGCAGGAGCAGATCGATGCGCTTTCCGCCGCGTCGAAAACCATCCTGGGAACCTCGCACCGGCAGGCTCCGGTGAAGAACCTGGTGGGGTCGGTGCGCGAGGGCCTCAGCCAGTTCTTCCGGGCACCCGAGGGCTATGAGGTGGTCCTCGGTGTCGGCGGTTCCACTGCGTTCTGGGACATCGCCAGCTTCGGCCTGGTGGAGCAGAAGGCCCAACACCTCTCGTTCGGTGAGTTTGGGTCCAAATTCGCGGCCGCCACCAACAAGGCGCCCTTCCTGGCTGCCTCCTCCATCATCAAGTCCGAACCAGGTACCCGCCCGGCCGCGCAGGCCGAAGCGGGCGTTGATGCCTACGCCTGGCCGCAGAACGAGACCTCCACCGGCGTCTCCGCCCCCGTGAAGCGCGTAGCAGGCGCGGACGAGGGCGCACTGGTGCTGGTTGACGCAACATCAGCGGCCGGCGGCCTTGACGTGGACGTGGCGGAGAGCGACGTCTACTACTTCGCCCCGCAGAAAAACTTTGCCTCCGACGGCGGACTCTGGCTGGGCTTGTTCTCCCCCGCCGCCCTGGACCGCGCGGCCCGCATCAAGGCCACCGACCGCTGGATCCCGGATTTCCTCGACCTGCAGACCGCAATCGACAACTCGCGGCTGAACCAGACGTACAACACGCCGTCGTTGTCCACCCTGGTGACGCTGGATGCCCAGGTGCAGTGGCTGAACGCCAACGGCGGCCTGGACTTCGCCTCCGCACGCACCGCCGATTCCGCCGGCCGCATCTACAGCTGGGCCGAATCTTCCGAGTTCGCCACCCCGTTCGTCACCAACCCGGATGAGCGCTCCAACGTCATCGCCACCATCGACTTTGACGAGTCCGTGGACGCAGCCGTGGTGGCAAAGGTGCTGCGGGCCAACGGCGTCGTGGACACCGAGCCCTACCGCAAGCTCGGCCGCAACCAGCTGCGCATCGCCACGTTCGTGGCCATCGAACCGGACGACGTTTCCGCGCTGCTGGCCAGCATCGACTTCGTGGTGGGCAAGCTGCGCAAGTAGCGGGCTCCAGCAGCAGTCCGCGCTGCGGGCTCAGTGGTCCCAAAAGCAGCGCACCCAGCAGCAAAGAGCGTTAAATTACAAAGGCGCCGCCCGGAGTTAGTTCCGGGCGGCGCCTTTGTGTATGTCGCGGGGAGTGTTCAGCGTGCCTCAAGGTGTGACGGCGTCGTCTTCCGCGTGCTGTGCGGGCGGAAGAGAGGCACCACCAGGAGCGTCGACGGCGGGCTCTGTTCCGGCATCCTGGGCGTCGTCATCGGCTTCGCCTTCCACGGGCCCGGCTTCCTGCCCGCCAGCTTCCGGCTCCCCTGCCCGGACCTGCTCCGGCTCCTGGTCCTGCTCATCCTCGGGCCGGACGCGTTCAGCCCACGGCACCCATTCCGGGGCAAGGATCGAATCTTCCGACGGCAGCAGGCCGAGTTCGCTGACGGTGACCACCTTGGAGCGGGAGTTGCGGGTAAGTACCGCGTACCACTGCCAGCCCAGGTAGCCAGGCAGCCGGGATTCAAACAGGTGCGTCACCAGGCGGTCGCCTTCGCTTTTGGCCGCCAGGTGGCGGCCAACGGTCGGTGCAGGCGTGATTTCCTCCACAGCAGCACGCGCCGCGTCCACGGCGGCGGCAAGGAAAGCATCCGGCTTCCCTGTCCGCCATACCGGGACACCCGCGCGGCGCTTGGAGGCAGCCTTCGTCCCCGCAACTGCGGGGCCGGCAGCGGCCGCGCCACCCGCCGTCGTACCGTCCTCTTCCGGCATGTCCTGTTCCGGCGGGGCCGGGACCGGCTGTTCAGCTTCCGGGATCATCAGTGCCTAAACGTCCAGCTCGTCGGCAACCTTACGCAGGGCAGCGGCGATGGCCTTGCCCTTGTTGCCTTCCGGGTATTTGCCTGCCGAGAGCGTTCCGGACAGGTTGTCCAGGACAGTCACCAGATCCTGGACAAGGGGAGCAAGGTCTTTTGCACTGGGCCGCTTTGCCTTGGCGAGGGAAGGTGTCTTGTCCAGGACGCGCAGGCCAAGCGCCTGGGCGCCCTTCCGGCCGTCAGCCACACCGAACTCAACCCGGGTGCCGGCCTTAAGCTCTGTTACGCCCTCGGGCAGCGACGATTTAGGCAGGAATACCTCCTGGCCGTCCTCGCCCGCGAGGAAACCAAAGCCCTTGTCCTTGTCATACCACTTGACCTTGCCGGTAGGCACGTAATCAACCTTCTTCGTTCTGCGTCTTCTGACACGGCCGCCCGCCACCGCATCCGCATTGCTGTGCGGGTTTAGGGTATGGCGGCTGCAGGCCGTGTTGGTCTATCCCCCAAGGTTATCCTGCCCACCGCCCTATTCCTGCTTTTATGTGCCTTGCGGAGGCATTCCGGGGCTCCGTGCAGCAGCGTTCACGCCGGAGGGTGCCGGAGCTGTAGCGTTACGTCCATGACTCCCTCGCGTTACCGGCGCGCCCTGATGATCCTCGCCGCAGCTGTCGCCGTGCTCTCCCTGGTGGCAGTAGGCACCGTGATGGCCTTGGCCTTCGCCGGGTCAGTGGCCCCCTCCTGGGTAACGTACTCGGCGCTGTACGGCCTGCCGGTCGCGTTCCTCCTGATGCTTTTCCTGGTTCTGGACAGCGTTGCCGGGCGGCGCCGGGCAGGAAAGCCGGACCGGCGGTAACGTTGGACTGATGTCCCTCATTCGCGCGTTGAGCAAGGAGCTGGAGGCACGCAGCGACAATTCACTGCGTGCGCTGTTCGACGCCCGGCCGGACCTCATCACTCCCCCCGTCCCCGACTTCGGCGCCCTCGCGGCGCGGGCCAGCGCCAGGCTCAGCGTGCAGCGTGCGCTGGAACGGCTCAACAGGCCGCAGATGCAGGTCCTTGAGACACTCCACCTGTGCACCAATACGGACACCGGGCACAGCGCCTCGGCGGCTGGACTCCGCAAAATGATTCCGGGATCGTCAGGGGCCGCGGTTGAACGGATCCTGCACACTCTGCAGGACCTGGCACTGGTGCACCGTGCCGATCCTCCCCATGGCACCCCGGAATCTGCGGCAAAACAGCGCCACTACCTCCCGGTGGGTTCGCTTAAGGATGTGGTAGGGATCTATCCCGCCGGGCTGGGCAGGAGCTACACGGAACTGGTCCGGCTTCAGCCCGCCTTCGCCCAGCGCGTGGTGCAGCTGGTCTCCGAGCTGCACCGCAGCGGCGTGGCCATCCACGATGCCACTACTCCCATGGAGGCGGCGCTGGCGCTGCAGCACTGGACCTCCTCGCCTGAGGCCCTCAACACCATCCTGTCCACGGCACCGGAGCGGACGACGGCGTTGCTCGCCAGGTTCCGCAACTGGGCCATGGGGGCGGTCCCCCAGGCGCAACGCAAGGCCTCCATCACCACGGAGGGGTCCGACGTCGGGCCCGTCGACTGGCTGCTGGCGCGCGGTTTGCTGGTGCCCCTGGACGCCGCACACGTGGAGCTGCCCCACAGCGTGGGACTCTCGCTGCGCGGCGGCGCGATCATCAACGATTTCACCCTCCAGCCCCCTGTCCCAGAGCTCGGCCGGACCTCTGCGGTCCTGCGCAGGAATGCTGCGCTCAGCGCAATATCGGAGACGCTGCGGCTGATGGGCGAGCTCCTCCATGCCGTACGGGAGCAACCCTTGGCCACGCTGCGCAGCGGTGGCGTAGGGGTGCGCGAGATGAGGCGGCTGGCCGAGTTGCTGCGGATCGACCAGCAGCAAACGGGACTCCTGCTGGAGCTGGCCGCACTGGCAGGCCTGATTCGCCTGGACGTCGATTCCTCGTCCTGGGTCCAGCCTCCGCAGCTTGAATGGCTGGTCCTGCCGCGCCAGGAACAGTGGCTCTGGCTGGTGAATGCCTGGCTGGCCAGCGAGCGCGTGCCGTCCCTGGTGGGCCAGCCCATCAACGGGACGCGGGGCGTGCCGGCGGCGCACCGTTCAGCCTCCGGCAGCACCATCATCGCTTTGTCGGCGGAAGCCCAACGGCCTGACGCTCCCCTGGTCCGCAAACGCATCCTGGAGATTTTGCACGAACTGACCGTGGAGGCCGGCTCCGCAGACGGCACCGCACCGGTGCTTGATGCCGCAGCGGTCCTCCAGCGCGCGGAATGGGCCCAGCCGCGGATGGCCCGCCGCTTCAGCTCGATGATCCGCGGTGTGCTCGCCGAAGCTGAACTCCTGGGCCTGGTGGGGTCCGGCGCCCTCAGCCAACTGGGCAGCGCCCTCGCGGAGGACCAGCCGGAAGCCGCGATTGCCATCCTCGGCGAACACCTGCCGGCAGCTTTGAGCCATGTCCTGCTCCAGGCAGATCTCACAGCTGTCGCCCCGGGGTACCTCGACCCCGGGCTGACCGAGAAGCTACTGGTGATGGCTGACGCCGAAGGCCAGGGGCCGGCCACCATCTACCGCTTCTCGGAAGGCTCCATCAAGCGGGCCCTGGACACGGGGTACGACGCTGCCGGCATCCTGGAGTTCCTCCGCGATCACTCCGCCACCGCGGTGCCCCAGCCTCTCCAATACCTTGTGGAGGACACATCGCTGCGGCACGGAAGGCTGCGGGTGGGGCCGGCGGCCAGCTTCGTCCACAGCGAGGACGAGGGCGCCCTGCTGGAGCTTCTGTCCGGGCCTACGGCAGCCCACCTGAAGCTGGAGAAGATTGCCCCAACTGTCCTGGTTTCGTCCGCGCCACCGCGGGAAACCGCACAGGTCCTCCGCACCCTGGGCCTCTCCCCTGCCGTGGACGGCGCGGATGAGCCCGTCGTCCGGCTCCGCGGAACCCAGGCCGCCCAGGACGCCCACCGCCCGGTGTACACCGCGCCGCGGATGGCGCCCGGGACGGAGGAGGTGGAAGCCCAGCTGGCGGTCCTGCGCCAGGGTGGCGCCGCCGTCGGACACCGCGGCGCGCCCGGAGACCACGCCGGCGAGACGGGGACGCAGCTGGGGCTTGAGGCCCTGCAGCGCGCCATCAGGCTCAAGCAGCGGATCAGCATGAACGTGGTGGACGGCCTGGGGAATGCCAACCTGGAAACGGTTGTTCCGCTCTCTGTAAGCGGCGGACGCGTCCGGGTGTTTGATCCCGCCAGGGAAACTGAACGCGTGCTGTCCATCCACCGCATCATCGACATTGAGGCTGCAGAGGAAACTGCACCAGTGAAGGACTTCCCGGCGTGAACGACGGACCTTTGATCGTCCAAAGCGACAAGACCATTTTGCTGGAAGTGGACCATGAGCTGGCAACCGAAGCCCGCCACGCCATCGCACCCTTCGCGGAGCTCGAACGGGCACCGGAGCACATGCACAGTTACCGGCTGACGCCCCTGGGGCTCTGGAACGCCCGCGCAGCCGGACTGGATGCGGAGAAGGTTCTGGATACATTGCTGAAGTACTCGCGCTTCCCCGTGCCGCATTCGCTGCTGATCGACGTCGAAGAAACCATGTCCCGCTACGGACGGCTGCGCCTGGAGAAGGACCCCCAGCACGGGCTGGTCATGCGGACCGATGACTATCCGGTACTGGAGGAAGTCATCCGGGCCAAAAAGATCCAGCCCCTGCTCGGGCCCAGGATTGACGGCGAAACAGTGGTGGTGCACGCCTCCCAGCGGGGACAGCTCAAACAGCTGCTGCTGAAGATCGGCTGGCCGGCCGAAGACCTGGCGGGCTACGTGGACGGCACACCACACCTGATCGCCCTCAACGAGGACGGCTGGAAGCTGAGGCCCTACCAGCAAATGGCGAGCGACAACTTCTGGTCCGGAGGCAGCGGCGTGGTGGTGCTGCCCTGCGGCGCCGGGAAGACGCTGGTGGGGGCTGCCGCCATGGCTACCGGGTCCACCACCACCCTGATCCTGGTGACCAACACCGTGGCCGCGCGCCAGTGGAAGGACGAACTGCTGAAGCGCACGTCCCTTACGGAGGACGAGATCGGCGAGTACTCCGGGGCGGTCAAGGAAGTCCGCCCGGTGACCATCGCCACCTACCAGGTCCTCACCATGAAGCGCGGCGGCCTCTACCCCCACCTGGAGCTGGTGGACGGGCACGACTGGGGTTTGATCATCTACGACGAGGTGCATCTCCTGCCAGCGCCGATCTTCCGGATGACGGCGGACCTGCAGGCGCGGCGGCGCCTCGGACTGACGGCAACCCTGGTGCGGGAGGACGGCCGCGAGGGCGAGGTGTTCAGCCTGATCGGGCCCAAACGTTACGACGCGCCCTGGAAGGACATCGAGTCCCAGGGCTACATCGCGCCAGCCGACTGCGTGGAAGTCCGCGTGGACCTGCCCAAGGACGAACGGGTTGCCTACGCCATGGCTGAGGACGCTGACAAGTACCGGCTCTGTGCCACCTCCGAGTCCAAGACCCAGGTGGTGGAGCAGCTGGTCAGCCGGCATACAGGTGAACAGCTGCTGGTCATCGGCCAGTACATCGACCAGCTGGACGAGCTCGGCGAGCGCCTAAATGCGCCCGTGATCAAGGGCGATACATCGGTAAAGGTGCGCCAGAAGCTGTTTGACGCCTTCCGTGCCGGGGAGATCCAAACGCTGGTGGTCTCCAAGGTGGCCAACTTTTCCATCGACCTTCCCGAGGCCTCTGTGGCGATCCAGGTGTCGGGCTCATTCGGTTCCCGGCAGGAGGAAGCCCAGCGGCTGGGCAGGCTCCTGCGGCCCAAGAAGGACGGCCGCTCGGCACGCTTTTACTCGCTCGTGGCGCGGGACACCCTGGACCAGGACTTCGCCGCCAAGCGCCAGCGGTTCCTGGCGGAACAGGGCTACGCGTACCGGATCATGGACGCCAAGGACGTGGAAACGGCTGACTAGGCCGTGCCGGCCAGGTTGGGTCCTGTCAGGTCACCCCGCGCGAACTGTCCCTTTCCATGGTGCCGGTCCGAGGATCGAACTGCGGGCGCTCGTACGCCAGTTCACCACCGCTGCGGCCGCCGTAAGGGCGGCCGTGGTCGGCGAACTCTTCCCGGAAGAAGGCGAGGCACCACTGCCCCATCTGGATCCTGGCGCCGGTGCGAAGCACTGAAGGTCCGCCCTGCGCCACGCTGCCGCTGACCACGCCGTGAGGGACCAGGACGTACTCGTCCAGCTCGTCATGCCTGATTTCGGCATGGAGCCCTTCCAGCCCCTCCAGGAGGATGTCGCAGCCAGGGTCGCTTCCGATCGTGGTCTTCTCCCCGGCAAGCGTCACTTCCCTGGGGATCTGTCCGGTCCATGTGGCTGAATCCTGGACGAAGATCAACCGCGGCCGGCCGCTGCCCCGGGTGTAGTGCGTGGTGGTGATCCGGCGGTTTATCTTCCGCCGGACGGTGGGGAGCAAGGGCAACGGAGTGGACGGCGGCAGCAGCGGGACGGCTGCCGCCTTGCGCCGGCCCTGCCTGACAATCGGTACGAGTGCTCCCAGCTTGCCCAGTTTGATGTGGGGCGACCGCGTCACCAGGCGCTGTGAGGCGGGGCTGTTCACCGCCCCCAGGCTGACGATGCTTCCGTCCGGGCCGGAGAGGGTGACACTGAGTCCCTTCCCGGCCAGCATCTCCGCCAGTGGCCTGATTTCGTCCAGTGACGGGATGCCGCCGCCTCCCAGGGGTGCCAGGCTGTCCATGGACACCGTGACGTCCGTGCCCGAGGACCGGGCGCTGCCCCTCGTAACCGATCCGGACTCATCTGTGTACGAGAAGTCCAGATCCACGTCCAGGCGGTAGTCAGCCATATCCGTCAGCCACGGTTCAGATCGGAGCCAACGGCATCCTTGTCGCTGGTGGTGACGCGCAGGCTGCCGTTCAGCTTCCAGGTGGCCCGGGGAGCGTCGGGGCCAATGTCACGCGGCACCTCGACGGTCATATCAACGAACTGGTAGTTGATCGCGGCACCCTTGCCGGTGAGGTATGACCACATCTCCTCCGCCAGGTCCGCCCAGTCCCGGATGCTGCGTTCGTTGGATGCGGTGTTTTCGGATGCACTCAGGTCAGTCATGATGGTCTATCCCCTTCATTGGGCCGGAAATCCTTGAAGAACATGTTGTACAGCAGCCAGGCACGGATCCGCGGGCGCCGGGAGGGCCCTGCGGTGCCGGATTAGGGATGGACCCAAGCCCGGCACCATCACTGTATTCCCGTGCTGCACCCGGTGGAAGGCGTGAAGCCCGGAACGTTCTTACTCCGGTTTGGGTTCCCGTCCTGCACACTGGAGGCATGCGCCCAAAAGTTACCCCCGCCATCCCCCGCCCCGGACAGGAATCCGTATGGGACTACCCCCGGCCCCCACGCGTGGAGCCGGGCACCGAACGGATCCGGATCGTCCTTGGCGGCGAACTGATCCTGGACACCGCTGACTCGCTCAGGGTGCTCGAAACCAGCCACCCGCCGGTCTACTACTTGCCCCGGTCGGCGTTCCCGCCAGGGTCCTTGGAACCGGCCCCCGGAAGCAGCTTCTGTGAGTTCAAAGGCGCAGCACACTACCTGACTGTCCACGGCGGCGGGACGGTGGCTGAAGCAGCAGCGTGGTTCTACCCGGAGCCATCCAAGGGGTATGAGGCACTGGCTGACCGCGTTGCCGTGTACCCGGGCAGGATGGACTACTGCGAAGTGGAGGGCGAGCGTGTCCGTCCGCAGGCGGGAGGCTTCTACGGAGGCTGGATCACTGACCGCGTGGCTGGCCCGTTCAAGGGCGAACCCGGGACCATGGGTTGGTGAGCACCCCCTTTCCCCACCTGGCTTCCAACAAATATCCAGACAACTCCCAGAGTCTGGGAGCATGATGGGAGCATGAACAAGAACGGTCCAGAAGCGAAGCTCCTCGTTGTCGACGACGAACCCAACATCCGCGAGCTGCTCTCCACTTCGCTGCGGTTTGCTGGATTCGACGTCGTCTCGGCAGCCAACGGACGTGACGCCCTTGCAGCCGCGGATGCCCATGCCCCGGACCTGGCCGTGCTGGACGTCATGCTGCCTGACATGGACGGCTTCACTGTCACCCGCCGCCTCCGCGCCGCCGGGAAGCATTTCCCGGTCCTGTTCCTTACTGCCAAGGACGACACCGAGGACAAGGTCACCGGGCTCACTGTCGGCGGGGACGATTACGTCACCAAACCGTTCAGCCTCGATGAGGTGGTGGCCCGGATCCGCGCCGTCCTGCGCCGCACGCAGCCGATGATGGATGACGACGCCGTGATCCGCGTGGACGATCTGGAGCTCGACGACGACGCGCACGAAGTACGCCGCGGCGGTACCGTGATTGAGCTCTCCCCCACCGAGTTCAAGCTGCTCCGCTACCTCATGCTCAATCCCAACCGGGTGCTCTCCAAATCGCAGATCCTGGACCACGTCTGGGAATACAACTTCAACGGTGACGCCTCCATCGTGGAGTCGTACATTTCCTACCTTCGCCGGAAGGTGGACATCGACCCCGACGCCCCCGCACTGATCCAGACCAAGCGCGGCGTGGGCTACGTGCTCCGGACGGCAGAAAAGCGCTGACCTTGCTGCAGCGATGGAAGTCGGCGTCCCTGAGGACGCAGCTGGTGGCCATGATCATGGCGCTGCTGATAGTTGCCCTGACAGTGACCGGGGCTGGAACGCTGGCGCTGCTGCACAGTTACCTGCAGGGGCAGGTGGACGGCAAACTGTATGCCGCTGTGGACCTGGCCCGGAAACAGCGCTCCTTCACGCCGCTGCAGGCTCCCACGAACCCGATGGTCCCCACGGACTATTCGTTGATTCTCTTCGCCCCCGGCGAGGAGCCCTATCCGTTCGGCGGCGATCCGGAGAACCGCCCGGACATCAGCTCCATCACCGTGGAACAGGCCCAGGCACGCGGGACGGTCCCGTACCAGGTACGGGGCACGGACGGCGAAAACTGGCGGGTGGTCGCGGTGCCCGTGCAGAACGGCCAGACCACAGCGGTGGTGGCCATAGGGCTGCCCCTGCGCAGCGTCGACGACGTCCTTAAGCATGCCACGCTGGTGGTGACCGGGGTGGGGCTGCTCACCCTGCTGCTCGCGTCCCTCATTGCAAGCTGGACCGTCTCCCGCTCCTTCAGGCCGCTGGCCCGGGTGGAAAAGACGGCGGCCGCAATCGCCGCCGGCGATCTTTCCCGCCGCGTGGAGGTCGAAAACCCCGGCACCGAGCTCGGGCGGTTGAGCAGGTCGCTGAACGCCATGCTCGCCCATATCGAAACAGCCTTCGCGGCCCGCACCGCATCGGAGGCGAGGATGCGGCGGTTCGCGGCCGACGCCTCCCATGAGCTGCGGACCCCGCTCGTGACCATCCGGGGGTTCTCCGAGCTGTACCGGCATGGCGCGCTGGCCACGGAGGAAGACGTGTCCACAGCCATGGGAAGGATCGAAAGCGAAGCCAAGCGCATGGGTTCGATGGTGGAGGACCTGCTGCTGCTGACCCGCCTTGACGAGCAGCGGCCGCTGCAGCAAAAACCCGTGGACCTCCAGCTCATTGCGCATGATGCCGTAGTGGACACCCAGGCCAGCGACCGCTCCCGCGTGATTTCGCTGACCGGCCTCGACGGCGGCCCCGCCACGCCTGCCCCTGCGCTGGGCGACGAAGCCAAGCTCCGCCAGGTAGTGGGCAACCTCGTGGGCAACGCCCTCCGTTACACCCCTGAGGGCAGCCCCATCGAGCTGGCGGTGGGGGTCCGGGCGGCGGAAGACGGGCAGCTGCTCTCCGTGATCGAAGTTCGGGACCACGGGCCGGGCATCTCGGAAGAAGACGCGTCCAAGGTCTTTGAACGGTTCTACCGGGCAGACACCTCCAGGACGCGGGAAACGGGAGGCAGCGGGCTGGGACTCGCCATTGTTGCCGCGATCGTGGGCTCCCACAGCGGCAGCGTCCGGGTTGAAAAGACCGACGGCGGCGGCGCCACCCTCGTGGTCAGCCTTCCGCAGCGTAACGACATCCCGGATGCGGGGATGCGCGTGGAAGAGAACCGTGCTGAAAAGAGCAAGGGCAGCGGCGGCGAGGTTATGCACATATAGCCGTTTGCAGTGGCAGCGTCCCGAGCGGCTTCCCTACGCTCGAGGGCAAGGGTCCGGACCGGCCGGGCCCGCAGGCGCAAGCTGCCGCACAGCGAAAGGCACCACCATGAGCATTATCTCCGTCGATACCGAACTCCTGCAGCTGAAGTCCGCCAGCGTCCAGGCCACCATGGACAGAATCAGCGCCGATGTCCAGGCCATGAAACGCGGACTGGACGAACTCCAGGGTTCCTGGCGGGGCTCCGCCGCCACGAACTTCCAGGCACTGATTACGGAATGGACCCTCACGCAGGGGAGGGTGGAGGCATCGCTGGCATCCATCAACGCCGCGCTTGCCTCAGCAGCAGCCACTTACGCGCAGGCGGAGCAGGGCAATACCCAGCGGTTCAGCTGAGCTGCGCCTAGGCTTCGGGTGTGCCCTGGTGGAACCGCAGCCGCCACCGGCCGCCGTGCAATACCCATAGCGAGCTCCTGAGGGTGGTGCCGGAGCGCGCATAGCTGCGGTACGTGAGGAGGACCGTCTCAGCACCGACGCGTTCGGCACCCAGGATCTCGATGTCCGTCCGCTCGCCCGGATCCTCCTCGAGCGCCATCATCATGGCGTCCCGGGTCCACATCCTGCCTGAGCTGCCGATTTCCATGAAATCGGGGTGGAGCAGCACGGCTGTCCGGCCGATGTCCCCGCGCACCAGCGGGCCCAGCAGTTCCCGCTCAAGTTCCTCCACCACGGCCTCAGGCGGGGCTTCAGCTGCCTTTGCGGCAGTCCCGGGCGCGTCGAAACCCCGGTTGTCCAGCTGGCTGAACAGATCAGGTTCCTCGTAGGCCACTGCCGGCTTTTCTGGTTCCGGGGGCGCGACCCTGGCTTCCTGTTTCGCCGGCGCAGGATGTGCATGGTGGGCACCGGGAAAGCCTGGCCCGGAGCGGGCAGCCACGCCCTGCTGGTAGGCCGTTGCGGCCGCCCGCGCACGTTCGTCCGCGGCTTCGTTCAGGTCATGCCCGGCATGCCCCTTCACCCATTCGAAGGTGTACTTCCGGCCGGCAAGCTCACGGTCCAGCTCCTTAAGCAGGTCCACATTGAGGACCGGCTTCCCGTCTGCTTTGCGCCAGCCTTTGCGCTTCCATCCCGGCATCCACTTGGTGATCGAATTGATGACGTACTGGCTGTCGCAGAGGATGTGAAGGTCCTCCTGGGGAAGGTGGGCGGTGGCCCGGAACAGATCCAGGACCGCCATCAGTTCGCCCTGGTTGTTGGTCCCGTGGGGCCAACCGCCGGCACGCCAGCAGTCGTCATTCACGTACCAGGCCCAGCCGGCCGGACCAGGGTTTCCCAAGGCCGAACCGTCAGCCGCTGCAGTAATCGTCACCGGTCCATCCTGCCAGACCGGCACGACAAACCGGAGTCCGCCCCGGACCGTTGCCCGGAAAGCGGTTACCGAAAGTACTTGACGCGGGGAGAGCCGGGCAGGCACAATCGCTGTATTGAAACGAGAAAGCGCTTTCTCACCTGGTCCCCAACACGCACCGCGCGGCGGCAGCCAACGAAAAGCGCCCTCAGCACCAGGAAGGCACATCAATGACGATCCCAAACCTCAGCCGGAGGAAGTTCCAGCTCGGCGCCGCCGCCGTTGCACTCTCCCTCCTCGCCACAGGCTGTGGCACCTCTTCAGGCTCTGAGAGCAATGAGGAAGTAACCCTCCGGTTTGCCTGGTGGGGCAACGAGTACCTCAACGCCCAGACCGAGAAGGTTATCGACGCCTTCGAGGCGGAACACCCGAACATCAAGATTGAATCCGAGCCGGGCGAGTGGGGCAGCTACTGGGACAAACTGGCCACCAAGACAGCCGCCAACGATGCGCCGGACGTGATCCAGATGGACCAGAAGTACATCGCGGAATACGGCGGGCGCGGGGCGCTCCTTGACCTGTCCAAGCAGGGCGGTATCGATACCTCCAAACTGGACCAGGAAGCCTTGGTGTCGGGCCAGTATGACGGCGCCCAGTACGGACTCAGCACCGGCCAGAACGCCTATGTCATCATGGCCAACACCAAGGTCTTCGAAGCAGCCAATGTTCCCGTGCCGGATGACACCACGTGGACGTGGGAGGAATTCATGGCAACAGCCTCGAAGATCAGTGCCGCCGGGGACGGCAAGAACTACGGTGCCGCCTACGGAAGCAATGAAGCCGACCTGATCATCTGGCTGCGCCAGCACGGGGAGAACCTGTACTCGCAGGACGGCAAGCTCGATTTCGATACCGCCACGGCCGCGTCCTTCTGGGAACGGCTGAAGGAACAGCGCGACTCCAAGGCAAGTCCGCCGGCCACGGTGGCCACGGAGGACTCCGGCGCCGGACTCGAGGAGAGCCTCTTCGGCACCAACAGGGTAGGGATGGCGTGGTGGTGGACCAACCAGCTCGGGTCCCTGGAGTCCACCACCGGGAGCAGCATCAAGATGCTCCGGGCACCCAGCGTCGACGGTTCGTCGGCTGAGAACGGGATGTACTACAAGCCCACCATGTTCTGGTCGGCTTCCTCACGTTCCAAGCACCCGGAAGCCGCTTCCACCTTCATCAACTACCTGGCCAACAGCCCGGAGGCCGGGGCCATCCTGATGACGGACCGCGGCGTGCCCACCAACACGGACATCGTTGAGAGCATTACGCCGTCCCTCAAGCCTGCCGACACCACGGTGGTGGGCTTCCTGAAGGACATCGCACCCGATATCAAAGATGCGCCGCCTGTTCCGCCGGTGGGGGCGGGCAGCGTGCAGAACGTCATCAAGCGCTACACCGATGAGGTGCTCTATGACCGCCTCACGCCCCAGGCGGCCGCTGACGCGTTCAAGAAGGAAGTTGAAGGAATGCTGGCCAGCGCCAGGTAGTAACATCCTGCGGTAAAACACGAATGTGGCCCCCTCCGGAGAGGGGGCCACATTCGTGTTTAGCGGGACAGGTCCCGGCAGGAGTGGCTAGAAGCCGCCCATTCCGCCCATGCCACCCATGTCGTCGCCGCCGGCCGGAGCAGCGTTCTTCTCCGGCTTGTCAGCAACAACTGCCTCGGTGGTGAGGAAGAGGCCGGCGATGGAAGCCGCGTTCTGCAGGGCAGAGCGGGTCACCTTGACGGGGTCGTTGACGCCGGCAGCCAGCAGGTCGACATACTCGCCGGTGGCTGCGTTCAGGCCGTGGCCGGCGGGCAGGCCGCGGACCTTGTCCACCACGACGCCGGGCTCGAGGCCTGCGTTGAAGGCGATCTGCTTCAGCGGGGCGTCGATGGCAACGCGGACGATGTTCGCACCGGTTGCTTCGTCGCCGGACAGTTGCAGGTTGGCGAAGGCCTTGGCGCCGGCCTGGATGAGGGCTACGCCGCCACCGGCGACGATGCCTTCCTCGACGGCAGCCTTGGCGTTGCGCACGGCGTCTTCGATGCGGTGCTTGCGCTCCTTGAGCTCAACTTCCGTTGCGGCACCGGCCTTGATGACTGCAACGCCGCCGGCCAGCTTGGCCAGGCGCTCCTGCAGCTTCTCGCGGTCGTAGTCGGAGTCAGAGTTTTCGATCTCGGCGCGGATCTGGGAAACGCGGCCGGCGATCTGGTCGGCGTCGCCGGCACCCTCGACGATGGTGGTCTCGTCCTTGGTGACAACAACCTTGCGTGCCTGGCCCAGGAGTTCCAGGCCGGCGTTTTCCAGCTTCAGGCCGACTTCCTCGGAGATGACCTGGCCGCCGGTGAGGACGGCGATGTCGGCAAGCTGTGCCTTGCGGCGGTCGCCGAAGCCCGGAGCCTTCACGGCGACGGACTTGAAGGTGCCGCGGATCTTGTTGACGATCAGGGTGGCCAGGGCCTCGCCCTCGATGTCCTCAGCGATGATCAGCAGCGGCTTGTTGGACTGCATGACCTTTTCCAGGACAGCAACCAGTTCCTTGACGTTGGAGATCTTGGAGTTGACGATCAGGATGTACGGATCCTCGAGGACCGTTTCCTGGCGCTCAGCGTCGGTAACGAAGTAGGCGGAGATGTAGCCCTTGTCGAAGCGCATGCCTTCGGTGAGCTCAAGCTCCAGGCCGAAGGTGTTGGACTCCTCGACCGTGATGACGCCTTCCTTGCCCACCTTGTCCAGGGCTTCGGCGATGAGTGCACCGATTTCCTCGTCACCGGCGGAGATGGACGCCGTGGCGGCGATCTCTTCCTTGGTTTCGATCTCCTTGGCGGAGTTCAGAAGTTCGGCGGTGACGGCCTCAACGGCCTTCTCGATGCCGCGCTTGAGGGACAGCGGGTCGGCGCCGGCAGCAACGTTGCGCAGGCCTTCCTTCACCAGTGCCTGTGCCAGCACGGTTGCTGTCGTGGTGCCGTCGCCGGCGACGTCGTCCGTCTTCTTGGCAACTTCCTTGACCAGCTCGGCGCCGATCTTTTCGTAAGGATCGTCCAGCTCGATCTCCTTGGCGATGGAAACACCATCGTTGGTGATCGTGGGGGCGCCCCACTTCTTTTCGAGGACGACGTTGCGTCCACGCGGGCCGAGGGTGACCTTAACGGCGTCGGCGAGGATGTTCAGGCCCCGCTCAAGGCCGCGGCGTGCCTCTTCATCAAATGCAATGATCTTGGCCATAACGGCAGTAGTCCTTTCGGGACAGTCGTTAAGAATGAACCTTCGCTGCAGTGCCCGCGACGGACAACCCGTTGCCGGCGGCCTCTGTATGCCTTCGGGTGTGGGTCTCACTCCAGTTAGGTGTTTCTTCGCTCTTCGACCGATGCCGGCGCCGCCGGCCGGAGCCACGCTTTGCTTAGCAGTCGGTACGTCAGAGTGCTAACTCAATAATTAGCACTCCCCACGTGAGAGTGCAAGCGAATAACCGGCGGAAAGCACCCTGGCCGCCACGTCTTCGCCGAGGGCGATCAGCCGGCGGCGCGGCCTGCCGTTTCGACGCCGGTGGCCGCCGGAATGTTGTCGGCGCCATATGTGAACACCGTGAAGGCGGCCGAGGTGATGTCACCGTTGGCATCGAAGGCGATGGGGCCCGATTCGCCGTCGTAATTGATGTCCGCACCGGAGGCCTTGCCTGCCAGGCAGTCTTTGTAGCTGGGGCAGGGCGCCGTTCCAGCCGGGCCGGTTCCGTCAGCAGTCCCGCCTGATACCGCGATCAGTGTTGCGGCGATTGAACGCCCGGAATCGTCCTCAGCCCTGGCCGCTGCCAGCGCGGCAAGGGTCACGGCGTCGTATGTCTCCGCCGCGAAGGACACATCTTTCAGGGCCGGATCGATGCCCAGCAGCCTTTCCTGGAACCCTGCCGAGGGAAGCTGCCCCGGGACGACCGCACGTGCACCGTCCAGGGCCTTGGATCCCAGCCGGGAGCCGTACCGGCTGAAGGCGCCGTCGCTCAGGATAAGCCTTGAGCCTGCGAGGGCGGCGTTGTTGAGCTCGGCCAGGGCGCCCTGTGCGCCGTCACGGGCCACCAGGATGACGGCGTCGGGTTGCGCCTCGCGGATTGCGGCAGCCGCAGATCCAGCTTCACCCGGCGTGAAGCCCACCGCTGACAACACGTCCAGGCCCGCCTGTTCAGCGGACGCTGAGACGGCCGCGGAGACATCGCTGCCGTAGGAGCCTTCCTGGTACACCACGGAGATGGTTGCGGCGCCGGCATCCTTGGCGAGCTTGGCCAGCACGGGTCCCTGCGCGACGTCGGCGGCGGCCGTCCGGAAGTAGTATCCGCCGCTGGCAATGCTGCTGAGCCCGGCCGCGGTGTTGGCAGGCGAAATCAGTGGCGTCCGCGCCCTGGAGAGGATGTCGACGGCTGCGAAGGCGTGGCTGGAGTCGGTGGGGCCAATGACCACATCCGCTTTGGCCTGGACCAGGGACTGCGCCTGGGACGCTGTGTCCTGGCCTGTTTCAACGGGGAGAAGTTCCACCGGCCGGCCCTTGTGCCCGCCGGCAGCGTTGATTTCCTTGACCGCGAGCTTGGCGGCAGCCAGTTGGGGACCGTTCAGGAAGCTGTTGGCACCGGTGTTGTCCAGGATGAGGCCGACCCGCAGCGTGCCGTCACCTGAGGCCTCCGCCGGTTCCGTGCGCGCGTTTCCGGTCACCCCGGAGCAGCCGGTGAGGGCGAGCGTGCCGCAGAGGGCTGCGGCGAACAACGGACGGATGGGTGTAGCGGAGGAAAACGGGTGCTTCACTCGGCCGGCCGGACGCTTTCGGCCTGCGGGCCTTTCTCGCCTTCGCCAACTTCGAGTTCCACGCGCTGGCCCTCGTCCAGTGCGCGGTAGCCCTCGCCCTGGATGGCGGACCAGTGGACAAAAACGTCGTCCCCGGAGCCGTCAACGGTGATGAAGCCGTAGCCTTTTTCCGCGTTGAACCATTTGACGGTTCCTCGTGCCATGATGACCACTCTTTCCGTTAGGTCCGGGATGCTGCGCCGGTGCCGCCGTGGCTCGAAGCCCGGAATTCACTCTAGCCAATGCTCGCCGGCAGCGCCGGGGCACAGCATGGCCGGCCGCAAACGTTATTCAGGCGTGACCCCCGGCCTTCACCTGCGCGCATGTGGCGTGAGGCGCCCTGTTGGGGACCCCGGCCTACCGGTATCCGGGGCCGAGCACCACCACCAGGGGAACCTGGAATTCGGTGCTCTCCACTACGGTGGGGACTCCCAGGAGTTCCGCGAGGGCCTGCGCGTTGGCCTCCTGCGCCGCTCCCGCGTAGAAGATGATGGAACCCTGCTGGGGCGCCCCTGCCCAGTTGCCTACCGGGCCCAGGGTCCACCCGTCCGACTGCACGGTTCCGCCCACCCGGCTGGCCAGCCCGGCAGTTCCGGCAGCGTTGTAGACCGCCACCTCCTGGGCCTTGTCCACTGTTGCGGCCGGAGCAGTGCTCTGGGGGCTGGACGGGGTACCGTTCCCCGCGGTGCCGGCCGGTTCGGGGGAAGACGACGGCTCAGGCTCGGTGGAGGGGACGCCGGCGGTCTCCGGCGTAGCGGACGGAGACGATCCGGTTTCGGCCAGCGGCGCTGCTTCCAGGCTCGACGACGCCTGGGTTGCCGGACCGTCGAATCCGAGCTTGGGCAGGATCAGGAAGGAAACCACGCCGATGGCCAGCGCAACAATCCCCGCAGTCAGGATGGGCCAAAGACGGACCCGTGCCGGAGCGGAGGCTGTGCGGTGTACACCTTGTCGCGACGCGGTCTCCGGGACCTTGTCGAATTCATCGCGGGCGTATTTGGTCATGGGAAAGAGACATCCTTGTGTGTAGCTGCTGAGGACTCAGCGTGAGCGTCTTATGCGTCGGACCCCAGGCGGCGTGCAGTGCGTGCACGGTGACGCGACGTACGTAGTCTACGCAATCTCTTGACCAGCATGGGGTCGTGCGCCAGGGCATCCTCGGTGTCGATCAGGGCGTTGAGGAGCTGGTAATAGTGGGTGGCGGACAGATCGAACAGTTCCCGGATGGCCTGTTCCTTGGCGCCGGCATACTTCCACCACTGCCGCTCCAGTGCGAGCATCTGCTGGTCCCGCTCGCTCAGCGGCGACTCCCGCAGCGTGAAATCCGCCAGCAGGGTGTTCCGTTGTGCCTGCGCCGGCAGGTGCTCCCGAGCTGGCTCCGCCACGGCGCACTCTCCTTAGCTGGTTACGTAAATGTCTGACCCCCATGCTACGGACGAACAACACCATTGTCATTTGCGCATAGCCCTGCCGCGCACGCCGAACGGTACAGCCGGCGCCTCCAGCCGCCTGCAAGAATGGACTGATGTTTGAATCGGACGCCTTGTTTGAGCTGGAGCAGGAACCGGCAGGCAGCACCGGCTTCGCCGGTCTGGCGCAGCTGCCGCTGGCGGAGCTGATGGCGCCCGACTGGGCCGCCGCACTCTCGGACGTGGACGCGGAACTTCGCGCCGTTCTTCGCTTCGCGGCCGGCGAGGTGGCGGCCGGGCACCAGGTCCTGCCGGCGCCGTCGAACGTCCTGCGGACCTTCCGCCAGCCCCTCGCGGAAGTGAAAGTGCTGGTTGTGGGACAGGACCCCTACCCCACGCCGGGACACGCCGTCGGACTGTCCTTTGCCGTTGACCCGCACGTCCGGCCCATTCCCAGGAGCCTCGCGAACATCTACCGGGAGCTGGAGGCTGACCTGGGAATCCCGCCGAGGGTGCATGGGGACCTCTCCGCGTGGGCCGGGCAGGGGGTGCTGCTGCTGAACCGCGTAATGACGGTACGGGCGGGATCTGCGGGATCCCACCGGAGGAAGGGCTGGGAAGAAATTACGACGGCGGCCGTCGAGGCGCTGGGCGCGCGGCGGGCACCGGACGGGTCGCCCTTGCCGCTGGTCGCGGTTTTGTGGGGAAAGGACGCCGAGAGCGTGCGCGCGCTGCTGCCCGGGGTCCCGGCAGTGTCCAGCGCGCACCCCAGCCCCTTGTCCGCTTCACGGGGTTTCTTTGGTTCCCGCCCGTTCAGCCGTGTCAACGAGCTCCTGCGTGAGCAGGGGGCCGCGGACGTAACCTGGGAGCTTCCGGCGGTGCCCTAGCTTAGGCTTGCCTTATGAGCATTGTTCCCGCCTCCACCAGCGCCAGCAAGAAAAGCCGCCCCCAGGTCAACCTCACGGTGGTGCGCCGGGAACAGCTGGCGCCGCAGATGGTCCGGATTGTCGCGGGCGGTGACGGTTTCGCCGATTTCGTCAACAACGGCTTTGTTGACCGCTACGTCAAGATCGTATTTCCGCAGCCGGGTGTCCAGTACCCCTCACCCCTCGATCTGTGGAGCATCCGGGAGACCATGCCTCGGGAACAATGGCCGTTCACGCGCACATACACCCTTCGCTGGGTGGATACCGCGGCCCGGGAACTTGCCATCGACTTTGTGGTCCACGGCGATGAGGGGCTGGCTGGGCCGTGGGCGGCCAGGGCCCAGCCGGGCGACACCCTGACTTTCACCGGCCCGGGCGGAGCGTACAACCCGAATCCCGAAGCTGACTGGTACCTGTTCGCCGGAGACGAGGCCGCCCTGCCCGCCATCGCCGCCTGCATTGAATCCCTGCCTGCGGAAGCGGCCGGCGTCGCGTTCCTCGAGGTCGATTCCGACGCCGACATCCAGCCGATTGCCGCCCCGGCCGGGCTGGAACTGCGCTGGCTCTTCCGCCACGGTGTCCCCGCCGGCGAAAGCAACCTCCTGGTCCAGGCCGTCGCGGACGCTGACTGGCCTGCCGGGAGGGTGGACGTTTTTGCCCACGGCGAGCGGGGGTACATGAAGGCGCTCCGGGATCTCCTTTTCGTCCAGCGCGGACTGGAACGCAAGCAGGTGTCCCTGTCCGGCTACTGGGCCAAGGGCCGCGTTGAGGACGTTTTCCAAGCGGAGAAGAAGTTGCCCGTAGGACAGATCTAGGCAGCCAGGCCAGGTCAGCGGCGGCGGGCCCGCCGGCGCTCGTTGCTGGCCAGGCTGCGGGTCAGTGGCCTCGCCAGGGTATCCCCCAGCACGATCCCCCCGGCAGTTCCCAGGACGATGGCACCGGCGTTGAGCATCCCGCCGGCGCCGAGCAGGATCTCGGCCTCCTCGATGGTCAGTACGTACATGGAGCGGAAAATGGTGAGGCCGGGCAGCAGGATCAGTGCCGCCGGTACCGCCACCACCAGCTGGGGTGCTCCCATCCGCAAGGCGACCACCCGGGCCAGCAGGCCGATCACCACGGCGGCCAGGGCCGGCGAGAACCGGTCACCAATGCCCAGCAGGCCGCCGCCCAGCAGGACCAGGTACCCCGCGACCCCCACGGCCGCGGTGGGAAGCAGGAGCTGCCAGGTGGTCTGCTCGGTCACCCCGATGGCCATCACCGCCACGGCAACAAGGATCACCAGCACCCACAAGTCGTAGGCGGGCGGGAAGGTCTGCGTCACGTCGATGGCCTGCATGCTGGTCAGCTGGCCCACCACGAAAGCTACGGCGATGCCTGCCACCAGCGCGCCAAAGGTCAGCAGGGTGGAAAGGAACCGCCCCGCGGCGGTCACGGGGAAGCCGTTGATGGCGTCCTGCACGGAGGAGACCAGCCGTCCTGTGGGCAGGAGCAGGAGGATTCCGCCCACCACCACGATCGCCGGCGAGGTGGTCAGCCCAAACTGCCATAAGAGCAATGCCAGCAGGGTCACGGCGAAGGAGCAGCTGGCGGTGGTGAAGAAGTCCGGCACGCGCCAGCGGCCCAGCTGGCGGGCCAGCAGGCTCACGCCGATGTTCACGGCGAACGCTATGACGGAGGACACTGGGCCGCCGCCCAGCACCGCAACGAACGCGGCGGCAAATACCCCGAACGCCGCCGTCACCATCCAGCGGGGGAACGGCTTGGGACTGGTAATTGCCTCATCCAGCCGGCGGATCGCCTCGTCGCGCCCCACTCCCCCGGCAACGATGTCCGTCACCAGCTGGTGGACCTTCGCCAGGCCCGCATAGTTGTTGGTCCAGGACCGCACCACCCGCAGCAGCGCAATGGGGGTCTGGTCCTTCGGGGCGTAGTTGATGCCCACCGACTGGTTGGTGATGTCCACTTCGATGTTCTTCAGGCCAAGCGCCGCCGTGACGGCAATGATGCTGGTTTCAACCTCGAGGGCTCCCGCACCGTAGCGGAACATGGTTTCGGCCAGGTGCAGCGCGAAATCCAGGGTTTTCCGGGCGGACGTGTCCACACCGCCCACCTGGATCATGGGGTTCGCATAGGGGCTCCCGGTGAGCCTGTCCACGATGCTCATGGGAGCCGTAGGCGGGTTCTCGCCCTGGACCAGGCGCCGCAGCATCCTTTTCGCCGCAGCATTCTGCCGCAGCTGGGAGGGGGTCAGCGGCTCGGTTTTGGGCAGGCCGTCCGTGCGCGGCGTTGCCTTCGGTGATGGCGTTGCCTTCGGTGATCCGCCGCCGGGATAGTCAGGCCGGTCGGTCATGGGTCCCTCCTCCCGTTGTAATGGTGTGCAGCGTGGCTGCGGAGCGCGTCAGGCGGAGCGCCGCAGGGGCAGTTTGGCCAGCAGGAGGCGGGCGGCGCCCGCTGCCGCGCGGGCAAGCTTGTTGGCGCGGAACACTGCCGGGCGGAGAGGCATCACAAAGTCGCCCACGAGCTGGACCACTTCGCCGCCGAAGCCCTTCTTGAACTCGTAGCCCCCGTGGCCTTCCTCGTCCTGGCCGGAGATGCCGAACGTACCGTAGAAGTTGTACCGCGGGTAACCCTTTTCAAGGGCGTGGAGCATCATCCCCCAGTACAGCGACGTGGCGCCGTTGAAGTAGATGTAGTCCTGCACGGTGCCGCCGATGACGCAGACCACTTCGTCGCCGTAGCAGACGAAGTGGATGGCGGCCACCGTGGCAACGCCAACCGAATCCGGAAAACGTTCGATGTCCTTGAGGCTTCGCTCGTAGCTGTCCACCAGGTCCTGGACCACTTTGAGCCGGTTGGCCTTCTTCTTGCTGCCGGTCTCCTCCACGTCGCGGCGGAGTTCTGCCGCGGTTTCCGATTCCGCGGCCAGCCGCTCCGTAATGGATTTCCGGTAGGCGGGAATGTCAATCTTGGCCATCATGAGCTTGGTGAACTCGGCCGACGTGGTGCGGAGCAGCTGTTCATAGTAGGCGCGTTCGCGGTAGACAAAACCCTTTTCGTCGCCGGCCCGGCTCAGGGCGCCGTAGAACTCATCAAGGGTCTCCAGCGTTGCCTGTTCCAGGAAAACACCGTTCTTTTCCGCTTTGCGGATGGCCTTCCGGGTGCGGTAGCTGGTGCCCATGATCAGTTCCTCCGCGTCCTGGATGCCTTCCAGGCTCTTGATGAACATCCAGTTCACGTTCACGAAGTTCATGTCCAGCCCCTGGTGCTGGAACCCCAGCCCGCCGAGCTGGTCCACCAGCGGCCTGTTGTCCTCCACTTCGGGGTGTTCCGCGCCGTCGGCATCGCGGGCGATGTACCTGAGGTTCGGGGAGATCCGCAGCTCGGCGGCTTTCCGCTCCGCTGCACGTTTGCGGAGGAGTTCGACGACGGCGCGCACCAGTTCAGGGTCCGTGTAGTCCATCAGGGGGCCCTTGGCGCATTCGCACACCGTGTAGCCGAGGCGCGTGGTGGTGTAGTTCAGTTTGCCGGCCGCCACCAGTTCACCGTCGCGGCGCACTCCGAAGAGTTCAACCTGCTGTCCCCGGGCGCGCTGGAACCGGGCGAAGTCGAGGGACTGGAGGAAGCTGTTCTGTGGGTGCTTCAGTGCGAACTGCTCGAATTCGGCATCGCTGAGCATGGCGAACTCCAGGTCGGCGGCGGAGATTGCAGTCAAGGGGTTACCTTCTTCACGAATGGGGGCTGGCATAGGCAGGATGTGGGCAGGCCGGCGGCGGGGTGGCTGAGAAGTCAGCTGCGGCCCCGCCTTCCGGGTCAGTAGAACTGCTGGCCGGTGCGGGCAGTTTCGATCCGGCGGAACACCTTCTCCGCTCCCTTAACCCAGAGCCGGTGCTTGAGGGGCGAGAGAACGTAGTCGTGGCACCCGACAAAATCGGTGACAGTCTTGGTGAAGCTGGTCTTGAACATGCCCATCCCGTAGAGATTGTGGCTCTTGTCCTTGATCCGTGAGGCTGGCGGGGTGCCGCAGAAGTCGTATTCCGTGCAGCCCAGTTCCTGCATGCGCCGGATGGCAGCCCACTGGACGAGGTGCGAATCGCCGTACTGCGTGCGGTTCTGGGTGGAGCCGCCGTCCTTGTAGGTGGCTTTGGCACCATAGTTGATGACGAAGGCTCCCACACTGGGTTTTCCGTCCTCATAGGTGAAGAAGAAGTTGCCCTGGCCCCGGTTGCAGAATTCGTCCCAGAACGCAGCGTAATACTCGTAGCTGCGCAAGGGCATGGAGCCCTTGGCGCTGACGGTGTCCGCCATCAGGCCATAAAGGGCCCGGTAGGTTTCCGGACCGTGTTCCTTGCGGACCACTTCGCAGCCTTCCCGCTGGGCCCGTCGGATGGCGTTACGTGCCCGGGAGGAGATGGCCTTGAACACCGCTTCTTCGGGGCCGGAGATATCCAGCAGCGCAGTGGAGTCGTTGGACTGGATGTTGGGCGCCTTGACCAGGCCCGCCCCCCTCAGGTGTGCCTGGGCCTCCTCCGAGTCCACGATGTCCGGCTCGATCTTGATGGTGAAGACGTTGAGCTTCCGGCCGCGCACCAAAGCTGCGCAGGCCTCCAGGGCCGCTTTGAGGTCCGCCGCCGCTTCCAGGTCGGGGCCCTTGATGAGGTACCAGAGCCGGCCCAGCACAGGGAAGCTCTTTTCGAGCACCAGGTTGTAGCTGGCAGATCCACCGTTTTCGAGGACCAGGAAGCGGACTTTCCAGCCGCTGCCGTTCTTCACTGACGCGTACGCGGCGGACTGCAGCATGTTGCCGCCGTTGGGGTTGGCCGTGACGTGCTTGTCCCAGTTTTCAATCTCTTCGGCTGTGGCAAAACGTGCGGTAAATTCTCGCAAGGGGGCCGTGTCCAATCGGTGTCGTGCGCGGTTTCGGTACTCGTGTCTGCGTGCGGACATGCAGCCTCAAGTCTAAAGCCTGAAGCCCCCACGGCTTTTCAGCAGCCGGCCCGTGCCTGCCGTCACCCGCGCCCTTGACTCGGGCGGACCGGTTGGCAAGGGTGGAGGCATGCAGCCGAACCGTGAAGACTTGTCTTACCCGCCTGATGGAAGCGACCAGCCGTACAGCGCGCGGGTCCAGGCAGCGGTGCTGGCCGGATTCCTGGCGGCATCCTTCCTGGTGGCCGGGTTCGGCGGATTCTCCACCGTGGACAACGTGGACGGTTGGTATGCCACGGCTGACAAGGCACCCTGGTCCCCGCCCAACTGGCTCTTCGGCCCGGTATGGACACTGCTCTACACAGCCATGGCGGTGGCTGCCTGGCTGGTCTGGCGGAAGCGGGCTCCCAAAACCAGGCGGGCGCTGACTGCCTACGCGGTCCAGTTGGGGCTGAACCTCGCCTGGACTCCGGTGTTCTTCGGCCTCTACCCCGCTCTGGGGACGGCTGCCCTCTGGCTGGCCATGGCCATTATTGTGGCCCTGATCGCCGCGGTCACGGTGACGGTGCTCTACTTCGGCCCCATCAGCCGGACCGCTGGACTGCTGCTGCTGCCCTACATTGCCTGGCTGGTCTTCGCGTCCACCTTGAATTGGTGGGCTGCAGTCCACAACTGAAGGTTTCCTGTTCCTTCAGCATTCGACGACGTTGACGGCGAGGCCGCCCATGGCCGTTTCCTTGTATTTGGAGCTCATGTCCTTACC